>JAGWTL010000120.1 GCA_028869035.1 Burkholderiales bacterium
CAGGCAAGGCGCAAAGCACAGACGGGCCCGTAGGCCCGGCGAGCATTTGCAACGCCGCATGGCACAGCGAGGGGCACACGAGTGCTAGTGAATCTCACGGATTCAGTCTACTAGACCAGGCCGAACCAGCCCAGCAGGCCGCCCATGCCCAGCAGCCACAGCAGGTGCAGGCGGGTGCGCCAGACGATCAGGGCGGTCACGGCGGTGATCAGCCACAGGGGCCAGTCGCGCGCCGGGTCGCCATGGGCCCGGGCCAGGATCCAGCCGGTGGCGATCAGCAGGGCGATCACGATGGGGGCCATGCCCAGCTTGAAGGCGCGCACCGCGCGCAGCTCGCGGTTCTCATGGCTCCAGCGCGAGGTGACGTAGACCAGGATGGAGCTGGGCAGCATGATGCCCACCATGGTGACCCCCACGCCGAGCAGGGCCTGCGCGAGGCTGCCGGTGTTCAGGCCGACATGCCAGCCCAGCAGCGCCACGAAGAGGATGTTGGGCCCGGGCGCGGACTGGGCGATGGCGACGGAGGAGGTGTATTGCCTGTCGGTGAGCCAGCCCTGCTGGTCCACCAGGAAACGGTGCATGTCGGGCGCCGTGGTGATGCCGCCGCCCACGGACAGCAAGGAAAGCGTCATGAAATGCGTGAAGAGCTGGAGCCAGTCGCCCCAGCCGAGTTCCAGCAGCGGGGTCATACGGGCGCCTCCTTGTCCAGCTTGCGGTAGGCCAGCACGCAGGCCGCGCCGCCCAGGCCCAGCAGCACATAGACCAGGGGCCAGCGCAGCAGGGCCACGGCCACGAAACCCAGCAGGCCCAGGACGGTATTGAGGGCCACGCCCATGACACTGCTCTTGAGCGAGGACGCCAGCCGCAGGCCGGTGGCCACCACCAGGCCCGCCGCCACGGCGCCCATGCCGCGCAAGGCGCCGATGACACCCGGAAGGCTGGCGTACTGGGCGTAGAGCAGCGCAATCGACAGCACCACGATCAAGGGGGCCGTGAACATGCCGGCCAGTGCCGCCAGCACACCGCGCACGCCGAAGTAGCGCTGGCCGATCATGATGGCCAGGTTGACGATGTTGGGGCCGGGCATGATCTGCGCCACGGACCATTCCTCCACGAACTCCTCGTTCGTGAACCAGCGCTTGCGCTCGACCAGTTCGCGCTGGGCGATGGCCAGCACGCCGCCGAAGCCCTGCAGGGCCAGCACGGAGAAGGAAATGAAAAGATCCGTCAGGGATTTGGGGTGCGCCCGTTCGACGCTGCGGGGGGTGTCATCCATGTCTCGATTATCGTGCCTGCGGCCCTGTCCCCGGCGGGCTTGACGGGTCATCCTCTCACGCCCAGGATCGTTCGCATGACACCCGCCACCCCCAAGCTGAGCCTGGTGGAGCCCGATGGCCGCGCCCGCGTGGTGGCCCAGGAGCTGATGTTTCCCAATGGCTGCGTCGTCAGCCCGGACGGCATCTGCCTGGACGCCGAGGGGGCTGTCTGGCTGGCCTCACCCGCCAGCCGCGAGGTGCTGCGTGTGCGCGAGGGCGGGGAGGTGACCCACCGCCTGCCCATGCCCGGCCAGCCCGTGGCCTGTATGCTGGGCGGGGCGCAGCGACGCACCCTCTACAACATCCTCTCGGGCAAGGTGATGGTGACGCCGGAACAGTCGCGCGAGTTGCGCGGCGGCACCATCCACGCTATGGAGTCGCGGTGGCCGGCGCGGGCCGGCCCTGAGCCGCAGGGAGCCGCAGGGCACCGCTTCAATTCCGCGCGTAATTGAGCTGGAAGTTGTTGACCCCGTCGAAGCGGGTGATTTCATTGGCCAGCTCGGCAATGGGCACCATGCGCTGGCGGTTGCGCGCCACGGCCACGAAGGACCACTCCAGGATGTCGTCCCGGCACTCGATCGAGATGGTGCCGGAGGCGATGTCGTAACCACGCTTGCTGGCCATCTGCTGCAAGGCGGCCTCGCTGGGTTTGAAGCCGGGCTTGAAACACAGGGTGATGGCCACGGCCTGGCGCGAAGGCAACCAGGTTTCGAGGCGGGAGATCCACATCATGGAGAAGGCCGAGAGGCCGGCCAGGGCCATGGCCGCACCGTAAAACCCCACGCCGACCAGGATGCCGATGACCGAGGCCGACCACAGGGAGGCGGCCGTGGTCAGGCCGCTGATGTTGAAGCCCTCGCGCATGATGACGCCCGCGCAGAGAAAGCCGATGCCGGTGACGATGCCCTGGATGACGCGGCTGGTGTCGGTGGCCGTGCCGAGCAGGAAGTTGCCGCCGAACCAGGAGGATGAGTAGCCGCCGATGACGGTGAGCGCGGCCGAGGCCATGCAGACCAGGCCGTAGGTGCGCATGCCGGCCGCCCGGCCATGGTAGGCGCGTTCGTAACCCACCAGCAGGCCCAGCAGCAGGGCGCCGAGCAGGTTGAGGAAGACCAGCACATTGGTCTTGATCATGGGGAGGGTCCAGAAGCTGGCGAGGGTGTCGAAAGTGGGCATGGGGCGGTGGTCGAGTCGAATGGCGTGGAATCATTCTGCGCCCACGGGGCGGGGCTGCCAAGCGGACGATCCCCCCGGTGCCCCGCTGGTATTGCCAAAAACGTACACTTCAGGGTTGCCTGCCCTCCCCATGAACGCTCCCGTCGACGTCTCTCTCTTTCCGCGCGCCGCCAAACCGCTGACCAGCTACCGCAAGTACTGGGCCGCGCGCTTTGGCACGGCCCCCTTCCTGCCCATGAGCCGCAGGGAGATGGATCAGCTGGGCTGGGACAGCTGCGACATCATCCTGGTCACGGGCGACGCCTATGTGGACCACCCGAGTTTCGGCATGGCCGTGATCGGGCGGGTGCTCGAGGCCCAGGGTTTCCGCGTGGGCATCATCGCCCAGCCCGACTGGCAGAGTGCCGATCCCTTCAAGGTGCTGGGCCAGCCCAATCTGTTCTGGGGCGTGACGGCCGGGAACATGGATTCCATGATCAACCGCTACACGGCGGACCGCAAGATCCGCAGCGACGACGCCTACACCCCGGGTGACGTGGGCGGCAAACGGCCCGATCGCGCGGCCATCGTCTACAGCCAGCGCTGCCGTGAAGCCTACCCGGACGTGCCCATCGTGCTGGGTGGCATCGAAGGTTCGCTGCGCCGCATCGCGCACTACGACTACTGGAGCGACAAGGTGCGCCGCTCCATCGTGGTGGACAGCAAGTGCGACCTGCTGCTCTACGGCAATGCAGAACGGGCCCTGGTCGAGGTGGCGCACCGTATCGCCGCGCGCGAACCCGTGCAGCAGATCACCGATGTGCGCGGCACGGCCTTTGTGCGGCGCGAGAGCCCCGAGGGCTGGTTCGAGATCGATTCGAGCGAGGTCGACACCCCGGGCCACGTGGAAGAACACATCAACCCCTACCAGACCACGGCCGAGCAGGCGACTGCGCAGGGGCAGAGCTGCTCGAAAGAGGACGAAATGACCTCGCCGCTGCGCGGCCTTGATGACGGAATGACGGAAAAGTCACTGCGGTCATCGGCCGACGCGGTAGCGGCGCCATCCTTGGCGACGCAGTCGCCGGTCATCTTTTTCGACAACCCGGCGCTGCGGGGCAAAGGCAGCATCAAGCGCCTGCCGCGTGACCGCAGCGTGATCCGCCTGCCCAGCTTCGAGCAGGTCAAGTCCGACACGGTGCTCTACGCGCACGCCAACCGCGTGCTGCACCTGGAGACCAACCCCGGCAATGCGCGGGCCCTGGTGCAGGCGCACGGGGAAGGCACGACGGCGCGCGACGTCTGGATCAATCCGCCGCCCATCCCGCTGTCCACGGCCGAGATGGACTACGTCTTCGGCCTGCACTATGCGCGCAGCCCGCACCCGGCCTACGCCGACGAAAACGGCAGCCATGACGGCGCCACCAGGATCCCGGCCTGGGAGATGATCCGCTTCAGCGTGAACATCATGCGCGGCTGCTTCGGCGGCTGCACCTTCTGCTCGATCACCGAGCATGAGGGCCGCATCATCCAGAGCCGCTCGGAAGACTCGGTGATCCAGGAGATCGAGGACATCCGCGACAAGGTGACGGGCTTCACGGGCGTCATCTCCGACCTGGGCGGCCCCACGGCGAACATGTACCGCATCGGCTGCAAGTCACCCGAGATCGAGGCCGCCTGCCGCAAGCCCAGCTGCGTCTACCCTGGCATCTGCCAGAACCTCAACACCGACCACAGCGCGCTGATCCACATGTACCGGCGCGCCCGCGCGCTCAAGGGCGTGAAGAAGATCCTGATCGGCTCGGGCCTGCGCTACGACCTGGCCGTGAAGTCGCCCGAGTACGTGAAGGAGCTGGTGCAGCACCACGTGGGCGGTTACCTGAAGATCGCGCCCGAGCACACCGAGGGCGGCCCGCTCTCGAAGATGATGAAACCCGGCATCGGCAGCTATGACAAGTTCAGGCAGATGTTCGAGAAGTTCAGCGCGGAAGCGGGCAAGAAGCAGTACCTGATTCCCTACTTCATCGCAGCCCACCCCGGCACCAGCGACGAGGACATGATGAACCTGGCGCTGTGGCTCAAGAAGAACGGTTTTCGCGCCGACCAGGTGCAGACCTTCTACCCCAGCCCCATGGCCACGGCCACGGCCATGTACCACAGCGGCCTGAACCCGCTCAAGGGCATCCACCGCGACGAGCGGGGCGAGAAGGTGGACATCGTGCGCGGCGACAGGCGCCGGCGCCTGCACAAGGCCTTCCTGCGTTACCACGATCCCAACAACTGGCCGCTGCTGCGCGAGGCGCTCAAGACCATGGGCCGCGCCGACCTGATCGGTAACGGCAAGCAGCACCTGATCCCGACCTTCCAGCCGATGACCGACGGCAGCTACCAGAGCGCGCGGCGCAAGAACTCCACGCCTTCGGCCGCCAAGCCGGCCGTGAACACCCCGGTCAAGGGCCTCATCCTGACCCGGCACACCGGCCTGCCGCCGCGCGAGACCGGCAGCGCCAAGGCCAAGCCTGCGCGCAAGCCGCGCTGAGTCTTATTTCCTGAGGGTGCGCAGCGGCAGGTCCAGCCGCAGCGCCAGCGCGTCCAGCGTGCGCCGGCTCTGCTGCGCAAACCAGTGTTCCAGAGCCTGGTGCATGGCCGGCGCCATCATCGACGCCGGTTTCAAGCCGGCCGCCGCACAAAGGGCCTGCGCGAAATGCGGCTCCAGCGCCGCCACGGCCACACGCCCGTCCTTGCAGGCGTATACACGGTAACCCGCATGGCCACCCCCCACGGCGCCCTTGGGTGTGGTCAGGCCCCAGCGGCGCGGCAGGCCCAGCCAGGCCGCAGCCTCCGACAGGGCCACTTCATGCCGTGTGCCGCTGCCTTTTTGCTGGCGCAAGCTCAGGGCCAACAGCACGGCCTCGCAAGCCAGCAGGGCGCCGCCCATGTCTGCAAACAAGGAAGAGGGCAGGGCCAGGCCCTTGATCAAGTCCTGTTCGGCCATATAGGTCAGGTCATGACCCGGGATTTCCGCAGCAGGGCCGGGCGCGCCGACGATGGTCACGAGATTCAGGGCTGGATGTTGCCGGTGCAGGGCGGGCCAGTCCAGCCCCAGTCGCTTGAGCGCCGAGGGGCGGAAGGAGGTCAACAACACGTCGGTGCGGGCCAGTTCACGCTGCAGGGCTTGGCGTCCGGTTTCGCTTTTCAGGTCGGTCGGCAGCACGCGCACCCCGGTGTGCAAGGCGGCATAGGCCTCGGGGCGGTAGGCCTGCATGGGATCGCCTGCGGGCGGTTCGAGCTTGCTGCAGCGCGCGCCCAGCGCCTGCAGGCGCATGAGGGCGGCGGGACCGGGCAGGTTCAGGGCCAGGCTGAGCACGCGGGTGCCGGCGAGGGGCTTTTTCGTCTGTGCCATAGGGGCAGTGTAATGAGGGAGCCGTGCGCCGGGGTAAGCACCACGGAGCCGGCAAGGCTTGGAAGACTGGACATTCTTTGCTACGCTGGCAGGCCACGGGTAACCATAAAGCCCTCAGGGTGGTGAGATCTTGAAGATCGATTGGTCTGCGACGAATTACCACGCGGCACGCGCTGACCAGGCGCGTGGTCTGATTGCCATTGTCTGGGTGTTCGTCGGGGTGGTCATCCTGTTGCTGCTCTTGTCCAGCTACAGCATCAGCCTGATGTCGGTGGGCCGGGCCTATGTGGGTGGCGAGGGCATGTGGTCCAAGGCGCAGAAGCAGGCCGTGCATGCCTTGCTGCGCTACACCCTGGATCATCAGCTCAGAGATTTTCAGCGCTACGAATCCGAACTGGCCGTGATGCTGGGCGACCGGCAGGCGCGGCTTGAGCTGGAAAAACCCGCCCCCGACCTGGCCGTGGCCCGGCAGGGCTTTCTGCAAGGGGGCAATCACCCGGAAGACATCGCGGGCATGATCCATCTGTTCCGGGTCTACCGGCAGGCGCCCGACATCGACCGGGCCATCGCGATCTGGACCGAGGCCGATGCGCGTCTCGATCAACTGATCGCCCTGGGTGGCCGGATCCAGGCCAGCGTGCAGTCCGGGACGATGAGCCCCGCCGTCACCCGCGCCTACCTGCAGCAGCTCGAAGAGATCGACAGCGTGCTCACGCCGCTGGAGGATGCGTTCTCATCCACTCTGGCGGGCGCGGCGCGCAAGACCCGCTTCGCGCTGCAGGGGCTGATGTTCGCGGTGGTGTCGGTGCTGCTGGTGGCGGCCTACCTGTTTTCACGCCGGCTCCTGCGGCAGAACGCGAATTTCCAGCGTGCTCTGCTGGACAGCGAAACCCAGCTGCGCGGCATGCTCCAGCTGGCGCCCCTGCCCATCATGATCATGCGCCGCAAGGATGCCGTTCTCGCCTATGCCAATGAACGCGCGCTGGCCCAGTTCCGGATCGATGCGCAGGCGATGGGCGCCTGCAAGGTGGACGATTTTTATGTGCGGCCCCAGGAGCGTACGCAACTGCTTGCTGCGATCTGGAAGACCGGCAGCGTACGTGACCACGAGGTCGAACTGCAGGACAGCAGCGGCGGGCGTTTCTGGGCACTGCTGTCCTGCCAGCGCATCGATTTCGCGGGGGCCGACTGCGTGCTGAGCACGCTGACCAACATTGATGAGCGCAAGCGGGCGCAGCAGGAACTGCACCACCGGGCCTTCCATGATGAATTGACCGGTTTGCCCAACCGGGCCATGTTCATGGACGCCCTCAATCGCACACAACACCGCGCGCAGCGCAAGAACGGCGTATTCCTGCTGTTTTTTGTCGACCTCGACGACTTCAAGGCGGTGAACGACAGGCATGGCCACCGGCTGGGGGACATGCTGCTGCGCGAGGTGGCTTTGCGGCTGCGTCTGTGCCTGCGCGAGGGCGATCTGGTGGCGCGTCTGGGTGGCGACGAGTTCGTGATCCTGGTCGAAAGCGAGGAGCGTTCCGAGGACGCGGCTGCCATCGCCCACAAGTTGCTCGGTGCGCTGGCGCTCGACTATGTGTTCGACGACAAGGTGTTGCAGGTCACGGCGAGCATCGGCGTCAGCCGCTACCCGCACGACGGCACGGAGCTCGGTGAGCTGCTGCGCCATGCGGACGCGGCCATGTACCGCGCCAAGGCCAGCGGGCGCAACACCTTCAAGACGAACACGCCCGGGAGCTGAGGCCCCGGGCCGGCTGCGCCCCGCTCAGCCGCCGAAATCCAGCGGCAGGCCCACATAGTTCTCGGCCACCGAGCGCGCGCCGGCTTCGGAGTGGATGATGTAGTCCAGTTCGGCTTCCTGCAGCTTCTGACCGATCTCGCCGTTTTCGGGCAGTCGGTGCATGAGGCTGGTGAACCACCAGGAGAAACGCTCGGCGCGCCAGATGCGTTTGAGAGCGAGCTCCGAGTAGCGGTCAATACCGGCCTGCGACCTGCCCTGGTAGTACTCGACCAGGCCGTTGCAGAGGTATTTCACGTCGGTGGCGGCCAGGTTCAGGCCCTTGGCGCCCGTGGGCGGCACGATGTGGCCGGCGTCACCGGCCAGGAACATGCGGCCGAAACGCAGCGGCTCGGTCACGAAGCTGCGCAGCGGGGCGATGCTTTTCTCGATGCTGGGGCCGGTGACCAGGT
>JAGWTL010000121.1 GCA_028869035.1 Burkholderiales bacterium
GCGAACCACTGGGGCGGCGTCAACACCACCAGCAGGGCCTCGCGTGCGTCGTCGCCGCGGCCGCTTTGGCCCGAGATGCGGATGGAGCCGGACACCACCGCGTAGAGGCCGCAGGGCGGGCTGTCGCGCAGGAACAGGGCCTCACCTGTCTGCAGGCTGCGCACCTTGCTCATCTGCAGCAGGGCCTGGGCGAAATCCGGCGGGAGCTGGGCGTACCAGCGGCCGGAGTTCAGCACGGGCAGGTAGTGTTGCGCGTCGTTCATGGGGTTTGTACGGGGGCGAAGGCTTGTGTCGGGTACCTGACAGACTGTGGGAGAGGGTAGGTCGATCATTGATGTCTGTCAATGTGCAGAAGGAGACGACCATGAAAACACTCACCGACCACCTGACCCAGTACGCGGCCTACCATCAGGACCAGCGCAACGTGGCCACGCATTTCGTGGGCATCCCCATGATCGTGCTGGCCGTGACCACACTGCTCTCGCGCCCGGCCTGGAGCATGGGCATGGAGGGGGGCGGCCTGCCGCTCACGCCGGCCCTGCTGCTGGCCATCCTGTCCTCGCTGTTCTATTTGCGGCTGGACCTGCGCTTTGGCCTGGCCATGGTGGCGCAGTTGATCGTGAGCCTGTGGGTCAGCCAGTGGATCGCCGCGCAGGGCACGGCCGTGTGGCTGGGCTGGGGCATCGGTCTGTTTGTCGTGGGCTGGATCATCCAGTTCATCGGCCACTATTGGGAGGGCCGCAAGCCGGCTTTCGTGGACGACCTGGTGGGCCTGCTGGTGGGGCCGCTGTTCCTGACAGCCGAGGTGGCCTTTGCCCTGCGCCTGCGCCAGGACGTGAAGGCCGAGATTGACCGCCGTATCGGTGCCGGTGCGCACGGCGCACGGGTGGCCGCGGCATGAACGCCGCCCGGCCGCCCGAAGGCGTTCGCGCCGCAGTGCGCAGCACGGCGGTTAGGCTATGAACTTCACCGCGGCCTTGCCGGCCCTGCTGCTCGGGGCCCTGGCCCTGGTGATGTTCGGCCTGGGCCTGTCGCTCTCGCTGGGTGATTTCGTGCGCCTGCGGCAACACCCCAGGGCCGTGCTGCTGGCCCTGGCCATCCAGATGCTCTTGCTACCCGCCGTGGCCTGGGGGCTCATCGTGGGCCTGGGCGTGGCGCCGGTCTATGCCGTGGGGCTGATGCTGCTGGCGGCTTCGCCCGGCGGGGTATCGGCCAATCTGTTCAGCCATCTCTTCGGCGGCAACGTGGCGATGAACATCTCGCTCACGGCGATCAACACGCTGCTGTCCATCGTCAGCCTGCCGCTGATCACCAACTGGGCCATCGCCACCTTCGTGCAGAGCGGGCAGATCGTGCCGCTGCAGTTCGGCAAGGTGTTCGAGGTGGTGGGCGTGATCCTGGTGCCGGTGGCCATCGGCATGGTGGTGCGCGGCAAACAGCCGGGTTTTGCCGCGCGCATGGAAAAGCCCATGAAGGCCTTCAGCGCCCTGGTGCTGGCGGTCTTTGCCATCATCGCCATCGCCAAGGAGTGGACGGCGCTCACCGAGTCCTTCGCCAGCCTGGGCCCGGTGGTGCTGGCCTTCAACCTGCTGAGCCTGCTGGCGGGTTATTACCTCTCGCGCTGGGCCGGGCTGGACAAGCCCATGGCCACGGCCGTGAGCTTCGAGATCGGCATCCACAACTCCACGCTCGCGATCTTCGTGGCGCTGTCGGTGCTGGGCAATTTCCAGCTCGCGCTGCCGGCGGCGATCTACTCGGTCAGCATGTACCTCACGGCCACGCTGTTCGGCCTGGGGGTGCTGCGCCGACGGCAGATCCAGGCCGCGACAGCCTGAACGTCGAAGCAAAACCAGGCAATCAAGGCCCTCACCGAGGGCCTTTGGTTCTTCTCGCGATCAAGGCGGGGCTCATGCCGCCATCGGCATGCTGACCACGCGGTTGCGACCCTGGCCCTTGGCCTGGTACAGGCACTGGTCGGCCGCGTAGAGCAATTCGTCGGGGTCCATTTTCAGGTTCAGCAGGGCCAGGCCGGCGCTGATGCTGACATGGGCGCTGGCTGCCGAGCGTTCATGGGGTATGGCCAGATCGACCACCGCTTGACGGGCGGCTTCGGCGATCTGGTGGGCGCCGTCCGGCCCAGTGTCAGGCAGGATCAGGGCGAATTCCTCCCCGCCATACCGGGCTGCCATGTCTGCAGGCCGGTTGCAGCAGGAGCGCAGGGCACGGGCGATCTGTTTCAGGCATTCGTCCCCGGCCTGATGTCCATAGAGGTCGTTGTAGGCCTTGTAGTGATCGACGTCGCACATCAGCAGGGCCAGGGGACGCTGGTGGCGGCTGGCGATGGCGATCTGCTCGGCCAGGTACTCGTCGAAATAGCGCCGGTTGGCCAGCCCGGTCAGTCCGTCGTGCCTGGAGAGCCGGTCCAGGGCGTGGTTTGCGCTCCTCAATTCGACCGACATCTGCACCAGCCGGTTGTACTGGCGGCCGTCCTCGATCAGCAGTGCAATGAGCAGGCTGCTGGCGGCCAGCAGGCCATAGATGCGCCCCACGTACCAACCCAGGTCGTAGCGGCCGGTGTTCAGCATGGCCGCCAGCGCTATATTGCACAGCCAGACGCACATCACGACCAGCACCCAGATATCGAGCACGCTATGGGGCTTGCGTCGCCAGAGCACCAGCGCCGCAACCAGGCTCAAGACCCAGACACCCGTGAGAAAAACGCGCCCCACGCCGGTGGTCCGATTGCCGTCAAGGAACACCGGCAGCCAGGCATGACCCTGGGTGGCGACGAGTGTCGACGCGATCACAAAGGCGAACACCCCGGTGATCATGGAGAGGATGGGGACGCTCGCCTTGACCGGCGCGATGCCCGGGGTTGTCGCCGGCCTGCTGTTCTTGACCCCGGCATAGACCATGACAAACAGCGGGAAGCCACTGTGCCATGCCATGTACATGGCAGACGTGGTCTGCGGGCCGGAGCCCAACAGACCGGTGGGCGAGAACAGGCCGGGGAAGACCATGGCATAGGCCGCCGTGATGCAGGTCGTGTAGAGGTAGCCGCCGGCCAATACCAGCAATGCCGGCGAGCGCAAGACGCTGTACTGGCCAAAGAGCAGGGCCGCGGTGATCAGGTCGCAGATCACAAGCGAGGCAACGTAGATGGGGATGAAAGCCGGGACTTCGACCAGGGGCGTCCTGGCAATGGGGGCCGTCGCCAGGAAAAGCAAAATGGAAACTGCCACAGGCACCATCGCGTACCTGATCTCTCGGCGACTGGCGGGCTCGGTTGAAAGCAATCCCCAGTGCCCTTGCATCGAGTCGATCCGCATACCGCAACCGCTTTTTGTTTGGCCCGTATCCAACGGGGCCGGCTGACTCCCTGCACAGTTACGAGTTGTACGCTGGATGGCTTTTTATGGCAATAGTCAAAAGACCCTATCCCGTGTTGCGGCCGGAGCAACCCGCTGCCTATTGAGGCTTTCATAAATCATGACAAGCACCTCACATCCGCTCGCACTGAGCCTGTCGAAGGGCTTCGACAGGCTCAGCCTGAACGGCAGGTGTCATAAATAAAGAAAACATCAATAGATCGTTTTTCGCCCGGTTTCAGGAAAGAGGCCGCGCTCGCCCAGCGTGAAGGCGCCTTCGATGGCCAGCGCCATCAGCGCCACGGGAATAGCGCCGGCCAGCAGGGTGGCGTTGTCGTTCAGGGCCAGGCCGGTGACGATGCGTTCGCCGTAACCGCCCGCACCGATGAAGGCCGCGATGGTGGCGGTGCCTACGTTGATGACCGCCGAGGTCTTGATACCGGCCAGCAGCGTGGCGCGCGCCAGCGGCAGTTCGACCAGGCGCAGCGTCAGCCAGGGCGACAGGCCCAGGGCCAGGGCCGCCTGTTTCATGCCGTGCGGGACCTGGCCCAGGCCGGCGTGCGTGTTGCGCACGATGGGCAGCAGCGCATACACGGTCAGGGCGATGAAGGCCGGCGCCAGGCCGATGCTGCCCGTGATGGGGATGAGGATGGCGAGCAGGGCCAGCGAGGGGATGGTTTGCAGCACCCCGGTCAGGCCCAGGATGACGGCGCCGGGGGCGGGAAAACGCGCCGCCAGGATGCCCAGCGGGATGCCCAGCACCATGCTCGCGCCCAGCGAGAGGAAGACCAGCGCCAGGTGCTCCATCGTGAGGCGCAGCAGATCGGGGGCGAAGAGCTTGGCCAGCACACTGCGGACCGTCAGATGACCGGAGCTTGTCTTCGGGGGGGCCGTCAACTCGCCGCTCAGAAACGCCTGCGCCACGTTCTGGAAGCTTTTGCCTTCGAGTTCCGCAGCGGCATTCATGCGACGCATGGCCGCTTCGTCGATGCGGCCCTCCAGCCGGCTGAGGGCGGCCCAGCTGCGGGGCGAGCGCGTGGGCAGATCGGCCAGGTGCAGCAGCACCGCCTCGTAGCGCGGAAAGTAGTGGCTGTCGTCTTCGAGCACGCGCAGCGCGAAGGCGTCGATCTTGGCGTCGGTGGTGTAGACGTCGGTGACGTCGATCTGGTTCTGCGCAAGGGCTTCGTAGGCCAGGCCGTGGTCCAGCCCGCGCGCCCGGGCCTGCCGCAGCGCGTAGGCCTTTTGCAGTCCCGGCCAGCCGTCGGTGCGGCCGATGAACTCCTGGGACAGGCCGAAGCGCAGGTCCGGATGGTTTTTCAGCTCGGACAGGCGGGTGATGTTCAGCGCTGCGGCGTCCCGCTCACGCATGGCCAGGGCATAGCTGTTGTTGAAGCCCAGGGGCACCGAGGCCTGCAGGCCGAGCCTGGCGAGTTGGGCGTTCAGTTCCGGCAGGGGCGGCACCTGGTCCAGGCGCAGGATTTCGCGCGCGATGGTGCCGGTGTACTCGGGATAGACATCGATGCTGCGGGCCTGCAGGGCGCTGAGCAGGATGGCCGTGTTGCCCAGGCCCTGGCGGTGCGAGACCTCGATCTCACCGGCGTTCCGGGCCGACTGGCTGACGATCTCGGCCAGGATGTAGGCTTCGGTGAAGCGCTTGGAGCCGACCTTGAGCCTCTCGCCCCCTGCCGCTTGCCCGATGAGCAGCCAGAGGAGGATGGCCGTGAGGGCTTTGAGGCAGGTCATGCGCAGGGTGGAGGGGTGGGACACCGACGCATTGTCACCCCGAGCGCGCGCCCAGACAAAAGGCCCTCGATGAGGGCCTTTTGTCTGGGGCTGACGCTGGCGCGAGCCAGCGCGGGATCAGCCGCCCTTCGAAGGGCGCTTGCCCGGGTTCTTCTTGCTGCGGGTGGCGACGCCACGCTCCAGGCTGACGCGTTGGCCGCGGCCGCCGGTGGGCAGGGTCGCGCCATTGAGCGGCTTCGGACGGGGGGTGGCTTTGCGGTCTGCTTCGGTAACGATCTTGTTGCCCATCTGGGGCTCCTTCTGGCTGACGATAAAACCGCAATGTTAGCCCATCTGGCCGGCGCGCTCCGCCGCCCCGGATCGCAGCCCTATGATGGCGGCAACATTGCCTCCCCACCCGGAAAAAAGCCATGTCCGCATCCACCACGCTCCCCGGCCTCTCGCTTTACCCCCATCTGCTGGCCCCGCTGGACCTCGGCTACACGCAGCTCAAGAACCGCGTGCTCATGGGCTCCATGCACACCGGCCTGGAAGACGGGCGCGACCTGAGCAAGCTGGCAGCGTACTTCCGCGAGCGCGCCGAGGGCGAGGTGGGGCTCATGGTGACGGGCGGTTTTGCGCCCAATATCGCGGGCTGGGCCAAGCCCTTCGCCGGCACGCTGTCCACCTCGGGCGCGGCCAGACGGCACCAGGTGGTGACACGCGCCGTGCACGAGGCCGGCGGCAAGATCGCGCTGCAGATCCTGCACACGGGGCGCTACGCCTACCACCCGCTGGCCGTGGCGCCCTCGGCCATCAAGTCGCCCATTTCGCCCTTCAAGCCTTTTGAACTCTCCAGCAGAGGGGTGGAGCGGCAGATCCGCGCCTTCGTGAATTGCGCCGTGAAAGCGCGTGAAGCCGGTTACGACGGCGTGGAGATCATGGGTTCCGAGGGTTATTTCATCAACCAGTTTCTCGCCAGGCACACCAACCACCGCGACGACCCCTGGGGCGGCGACTACAGCCAGCGCATGCGCCTGCCGCTGGAGATCGTGCAGCGCACGCGCGAGGCCGTGGGGCAAGACTTCATCATCATCTACCGCCTTTCCATGATCGACCTGGTGCCCGGCGGCAGCTCCTGGGACGAGGTGGTCACGCTGGGCAAGGCCGTGGCGCAGGGCGGGGCCAGCATCATCAACACCGGCATAGGCTGGCACGAGGCCCGCGTGCCCACCATTGCCACCAGCGTGCCGCGCGCGGCCTTTGCCTGGGTCACGAAAAAGATGAAGGCCGAGTTCGCGGCGGCGGGCCTGAGCACGCCGCTGGTGACCTCCAACCGCATCAACACCCCCGAGGTGGCCGAAGCTTTGCTGGCCGAGGGCAGCGCCGACATGGTGTCCATGGCCCGCCCGCTGCTGGCCGACGCGGACTTCGTGAAGAAGGCGGCACTGGGTCGCAGTGCGGACATCAACACCTGCATCGCCTGCAACCAGGCCTGCCTGGACCACATCTTCAGGAACAAGCTCACGAGTTGCCTGGTGAACCCGCGGGCCTGCCACGAGACCGAGCTGGTCTACCGCCCCACAGTGCAGCGCAAACGCATGGCCGTGGTGGGGGCCGGCCCGGCCGGCCTGACGGCGGCCACGCTGGCCGCCGAGCGCGGGCACGAGGTGCATCTGTTCGACGCGGCCCCCGAGATCGGCGGCCAGCTCAATATGGCCAAGGTGGTGCCGGGCAAGGAGGAGTTCCACGAGATGCTGCGTTACCTGGCGCGGCGCGTGCAGACCACGGGTGTGCAGCTGCACCTCAACAGCACCGTGTTGGCGGCCGACCTGCAGGGTTTCGACGAGGTGATCGTGGCCACGGGTGTGACACCACGCGATCCGAAGATCGAAGGGCAGAACCACCCCAAGGTGCTGAGTTACATCGACGTGCTGCGGCGCAAGTTGCCCGTGGGCCGGCGCGTGGCCATCGTGGGCGCGGGCGGCATCGGTTTTGACGTGGCGGAGTTCCTGGTGAGCGAAGGCCACTCCACCACGGTGGACTTGCCGGCCTGGTTGGCCGAGTGGGGCGTGACGGACCCGGCGCAGGAGCGCGGCGGCCTGAGCGCTGAAGGGCCGCAGGTGGGCCCGCCCGAGCGCCAGGTGACCCTGCTGCAGCGCAAGGCCGGCAAGCTGGGCGACGGCCTGGGCAAGACCACGGGCTGGATCCACCGCGCCGCGCTCAAGATGAAGCAGGTCAAGATGATCGGCGGCGTGAACTACGAGCGCATCGGCGCGTTCACCGAAGGGACAACTCAAGGTTGGGGCCTGCTGGTGTCCTATGGCGAGCAGCGCGAGAACCCGACGTGGATCGCCTGCGACACGGTGGTGCTGTGCGCGGGCCAGCTGCCGCTGCGCACGCTGGCCGATGAGCTGCAGGCGCAGGGAAAAAAGCCTCACCTGATCGGCGGTGCGCTGGAGGCGGGTGAGCTGGATGCCAAGCGCGCCATCGACCAGGCGGCGCGGCTGGCGGCACGGCTGTGAACGGGCTGTTCAGGCAGCCTGCCTGAACAGCGAAAGGTGGATTTCCACGGACTCAAAGGGCACGAAGACCGCGTCTTCGGGGGTGCGTTGCACTAGGCCGTGCTCTTCGAGCTTGGCCACGTCGGTGTGCACATTGGAGTAGTTGCGCCCGGTTTCCTTGGCCAGGGCGTAGACGGAACAGGGGCCGCACTGGCGCAGGGCTTCGAGCAGGTCGATGCGCGCGGGGGTGAGTTCCGAAAACAGGATGCGGGCCGATTCGAAGCTCAGGTGGCAGTCGGCTCCATAACGCGCGCCGGCCTCGGCCGCCTTGAGCTGGCGGCGCGCGGTCTTGAAGACCGAGCCGCGGGGGGCGATGTCGATGACGGCTTTCATGGCGAGGGACTCCGGGTTTCAACATCACGCCGGAAATCGTCCAGCAGGCGGTCGAGGCTCACAAAGGTGCAGGGTGTTTCGT
>JAGWTL010000122.1 GCA_028869035.1 Burkholderiales bacterium
CCCAGGCCCAGCCCTGCATGGGGATAGCCCGGTCCAGCCAGGTGACGGGCATGGTGCTCACCTGCGCGTGCGGGTAACGCAGCAGGAAGAAATAGGCCTCGAAAAACAACCAGATGAAGAGCGCCGAACCGGGCGCCTTGAGCCACCAGAGACGCCAGAACAGGCGGTTCAATTCGCGCGCCGGGGACTGTCGGGAAGAAGGCATGGTCAATAATCGCTGTCTGGCGAGCAATGGTATCAACTCTGTCTATGCAATCGCGGCGATCCGGCAACCCCCTGTGGCGAGTCTACGAAATTTTTGTGATGGTTTTCGGGCTCGGCCTGCTCGCGGTGATCTGCCTGCTGTCGATTCCGCTGTTCCTGCTGCTCTTCGTTGTGCTGCCACGTCGCTGGCACAGGGCGGTTTCACGCCGCATCATCCGCTGGGGCTTTCAGGCCTACCTCCGGACCTTGCACTGGGTCTGCCAGATCCGCACCGACCTGCATGAGCTGGACGGCCTGCAGGACGAAGGGCCGCTGATCATCATCGCCAACCACCCTTCCCTGCTCGACGCGGTCATGCTGTTGAGCTGCTCGTCCAAGGCGACCTGCGTGCTCAAGGCCAGCCTGCTGCACAACCCGCTGTATGGCGTGGGCGCGCGCATGGCCAGGTATGTGAGCAACGAGGATCCGCGCCGCATGATCGAAGACGCCTGCCGCGAACTGAAGCATGGCGCCCATTTCATCCTGTTCCCGGAAGGCGGACGCAGCCGCGAATTCCCCATCAGCAGCCTCTCCGGCGCCTGCATACTGATGTCGAAGAAAAGCCAGGTGCCCATGCAGGCGGTCATCCTCGATTTTTCCACGCCCTACCTGGGCAAGCACTGGGGCCTGTTCACCCCGCCGGTCCTGCCCCTTACCATCCGGGCCCGCCTGGGCCGGCGCTTCGCCCCGCCAGAGCTCACGGCCCAGGCATTGAACGAGCTGGAGACCTATTTCCGCAGCGAACTCCCGACGAAGGACTGAGCCCGCAGCAACAGCTCAGGCGCTGCGCTGGACGAGGCCGGCCATCCCGTCCAGGACCGCCTGGCGTGGGGAGTTGATCACCAGGATCTCGATCTGGGCGGCCTCCTCGCCGCCCACGGTCAGCACGGCCGACACGGCGGCCGCGGTTTCCGACATGGGCCGTGTGTGCACATCCACCTGGACGCGTTCATCCGGCAGCACCGGGCGCTTGAAGCTGCATTTGCGTATGCCCGCCAGCAAACCCAGGGAGTCGCCCTCCAGCCGCCGCGCCACAGGCGAGCCGGCGCGCATGCCGGCGCCTGCAACCTGCGCCACCAGTTCGACCAGCATCACGCCGGGCACCAGGGGCAGGCCGGGAAAGTGGCCGCGCAGGATGACACCGTCCGCAGACCAGCGTGCGCTGGCCTGGAAATGGTCGTGGTCCAGCACCGTCAGGGACTCGACCAGTTGCATGTCGCCACGGTGCGGCAAAAGCCGGCACAGGTCGTCAACGTCGAGCACGATGGGATAGCTGAGCGTCTCGTTCATCGGCACAGCTCCGTCTTGAGAACGGCCTGGCGGCTCATGGGTAGCGTCGCGCGATCAGCGAGACATTGCTGCCGCCGAAGGCGAAGGAGTTCGACATGACGGCCTGCAGGCTCTGCCCGTGGCGCGCCTGCCGGGGCACGTAGTCCAGGGTGCAGCGCGGATCGGCCTGGTCGAGAAAGGCCGTCGGCGGAATGCTGCCGCTTTGCATGGCCAGCAGGCTGATGGCGAATTCGGTCGCGCCTGCGGCCCCGATCAGGTGGCCGTGCTGGGCCTTGGTGGAGCTCACCGGCAGGCGGTCGGCATGGTCGCCAAAGACCTGGCGGATGGTCTCGCTCTCCACCACGTCGCCGGCCTCTGTGGCCGTGCCGTGGGCGTTCAAATAGTGGATGCCGGCCGGCGCGATGCCGGATTCATCGAGGGCCATGCGGAGGGCACGGTACTGGCCTTCGCTGGACGGCTGGGTCAGGTGCCTGGCGTCGCTGCTGCTGCCATAACCGCAGATCTCACCGTAGATCGTCGCGCCACGGCGCAGGGCGGAGTCCGCCGTCTCCAGCACCAGGGCGGCCGCGCCCTCGCCGAGCACAAAACCGCTGCGGTCCTGGTCAAAGGGCCGGCAGCTGGCGGCCGGGTTCCCGGGATGGGGCTTGGCCATCACGCGCAAGGCGTTCCAGGCCATGAAGACGCCGGGCACGTTCATGGCCTCGGCACCGACGACCACGATCGCATCGGCGTACCCGTGGCGGATGTTGCGGTAGGCCTCGCCCAGCGCCATGGCCGAGGAGGAGCAGGCCACGCTGTAGGTGTGCGTGGGACCACGGAGCTGGTGAGCCATCGAGATGGCGGCCGTGGCGGCGTTGGGCATGAGCCGCGGAACTGACAAGGGGTGCATCACCGTCGGGTTGCGGCCGGCCTGCAACTGCTCGCTCATGCGGGTGTAGAGGGCTTCACCGGTGGTGGCCCCGCCCAGGCCGATGCCGGCAAACACGCCGATGCGCTCGGGGGCCAGGTCCCACTCCGCGGCCCGGGCATCGGTCAGCGCTTCCCGGCTGGCCAGCAGGGCGAATTGCGTGGCGCGGTCCAGACCCTGCTCGTTGCGATCAAGCTGCTGCGCATAAGCGGGATTCACGTCGGCCGACAAGGCCTGCGGCAACCAGCGGGTGATCTCCGGCGCGGCCGGCCGGATGGCGCTCTCGGCCCGGATCAGGCGCTCAAAGCTGGCCTGGCGCGTCAAGCCCAGCGGGCTCAGCAGACCGATGCCTGTGACGACAACGCGCTGCACAGTCGAAGCGGCAGACATGGACCAGGCCAGCAGCGCCAAGGGCCGCTCAGGCCTTGCCCTGCAGGGAAGTCGGCGCCGGGATCTGCCCGTTATTGGCGGCGCGGATGGTGGTCTCCATATCGGCCACCATCTCGTCAAAGCTCATGCTTCCGTAGCGCGCGGGATCATCGACCTGGAAGCCGTAGAGGTCTTCCACCTCGAACAGCATTTCCACCACGCCCAGCGAATCCAGGCCCAGATCGGACACCTTCAGATCGGGCTGGTCGAACACGGTCGGATCGACGTTGAACTGTTGAATGACGAAATCTTTGATGATCTGACGCAGCATGGTGACTCTGTTTCCTCATGGGCTCCCGCGGTCTGGCAGGTAAATCGGACCACCTGGTGGTCCGGAATTCACAGCTGACGAACATCCCAGGGAATTTGTTGTTGTCTACGGCGCCGGACAGGGAACACCCTGTCCGGCTGCATCCATGAGTCGCGACTGGCCGGCCCACGATGCGCTTGAAATTGTACCCAGATTCCCCCAGAATTCGTACGGAAAAGGTCCCCCGCCCAACCGTCCGGGTCAACCGCGGCGCCCGTCCAGGCGTCGCACCAGCAGCAGCGGCAGGCGCAGGGCAAAACCCAGCATCAGGCGTGTGTGCATCCAGGTCAGCAAGGCGTTGTCACGCAGGTAGTTGAAGTGCGAGACACCGCCCTCTTCGGGCCGCAGGTATTTGACCGGCGCGTCGATATTGACGGGCCAGACGCCCACCCAGCACAGGCGCACGGCGGCCTCGATGTCGAAGTCGAAACGGCGCATCCAGCGCTGGCCGCGCATGATCTTCAGCAAAGGCGAGACGGGGTAGACGCGAAAACCGTAGAGCGAGTCGCCGATGCCCATCCACAGCGTTTCCAGGTTGGCCCAGGCGTTGGACACCTTGCGGCCCTGCACGCGCAGCGCCGGCGCATCGGCATCGAACACGGGCTTGCCCAGCACCATGCAGGACATATCGGCCATGGAGGCCTGCATGAAGACCGGGATCAGTTGCGCCGGATGCTGGCCATCGGAGTCCATAGTCAGCACATGCGTGTAGCCGGCCGCCTCGGCCAGCGCCAGCCCGTGCAAAACAGCCGCGCCCTTGCCCTGATTCTGCGCCAGCACCATGACTTTCAGGTCCGGCTCCTGCGCGGCCAGGGCCTGCAACTGCGCGCCGCTGCCGTCCGTGCTGCCGTCGACCACCACCCAGACCGGCGCCCAGTGGCGCAAGGCCTCACGCACGGTCTCCAGCACCTTGGCGCCGGCGTTGTAGGTGGGGATCAGGACGAGATGGGTGCGCGAAGGCGCGGCGCCGGAAGGACGTGACATGCGCATCGATTATGGCAAACGGCCATGTCAGGCCCGCGAAATCAGCTGGCCGGCGTGAGGCACCAGGGCGCGGTGTCATGCACCAGGCCCATCCACAGGGCCCAGGCCGAAGTGGCGGCCAGGGCCAGGCCGGCCAGGCGCACGCCCCAGTCACCGCGACCGGCGCCACGCAGGCGCAACCAGAGCCAGGGGCCGGTCATCATGGAGACGGCCGTGCCCGCGGCAAACAGGGCCATCACCGCGGCGCCTTCGAGCGCGCTGCCGGTCATGGCCGCCACCAGCAGGGCCGAGTACAGCAGGCCGCAGGGCAAGAGGGCCCACAGCATGCCGACCACCAGCGGAGCGCCACGGCCACGCCCGGCCGCCAGCGTGCGTGCGCCGCTCCACAGGCGCCGCGCCGCGCTCTCCAGCCAGACCGGCTGCCGCGCGCGAACCAGCAGCAGCAGCCCCAGCAGCATGGCGGCCACGTGA
Organism: Burkholderiales bacterium; assembly: GCA_028869035.1. Taxonomy (GTDB): domain Bacteria; phylum Pseudomonadota; class Gammaproteobacteria; order Burkholderiales; family Burkholderiaceae_C; genus Hylemonella. Next base: position 4,635 of record JAGWTL010000122.1, read on the forward strand.
AAAAGAGTCCAGACCGGGCGCAGTGCGGCCGACTGCATCGTGAGCCAGCCCAGGCCCTGGATCGAGGCCGCGGCCAGGCCGCCGAGCAGGCCGTAACCGATGACACGGCCGAGCTGGAAACTCCACAGGGCCTCGGCGCGGCGCTCACCGGCCGCCTGGCCGAGGCCGGCACAGGCGGCGCCACACATGGCGATGCAATGGGGGCCGCCAGCCAGCCCCATGAGCAGGGCCGTGGCGGCCAGGGTCGTCTGCATAAGGCCGAGTGTAGGCGGGTCTAGATGATTTTCGAGAAGCGGGCGCGGTTGCGGTCGGCCTGCAGGTAGCGGTCGAACACCATGGCCACGGCGCGCACGAAGTACCAGCCCATGGAGGTAACCTGGATGCTGCTCTCGTCCAGCGTCACCAGGCCCTGTTCGGCCAGTTCGCGCAGGGCATCGAGCTCGGGGGCGAAATAGCTCCTGAAGTCGATCAGGTAGGCCAGGTCGACGGATTCAAACACCAGCTCGCCCTGGCACATCAGGGCCATGATGACGGCACGCCGCACCAGGTCGTCGCGCGAGAGCGCCAGGCCGCGCACCACGGCAAAACGGCCGTGGTCGATGGCGTCGTAATACTCTTCCAGGGTCTTGGCGTTCTGGCTGCAGGTGGCGCCGATGCGGCCGATGGAGGACACGCCCAGGCCGATCAGGTCGCAGTCGGGCTGGGTGCTGTAGCCCTGGAAGTTGCGGTGCAGGCGCCCCTGGCGCTTGGCCACGGCCAAGGCATCGTTGGGCAACGCAAAGTGGTCCATGCCCACGTAGACGTAGCCCGCCTCCTGGAAGCGCGCCAGCGCATTGGACAGCATGGCCAGCTTGGCGGCGGCGCCCGGCAGTTCGGCGCTGGCGATGCGCCGCTGCGGCTTGAAGCGCTCGGGCAGGTGGGCGTAGGCATAGAGCGCGATGCGATCGGGTCGCAGCTCGCCCACCTGCTGCAGGGTGCGCGCGAAGGACTCGGGCGTCTGCTGCGGCAGGCCGTAGATCAGGTCCACATTGATGGACTCGAAGGCGCGTTCGCGCGCGGCCTGCACCAGGGCAAAAACCCGTTCGGCCGGCTGCACGCGGTGCACGGCCTTCTGCACGGCGGGGTCGAAGTCCTGGACACCGAAACTCAGCCGGTTGAAGCCGAGCTCGGCCAGGGTGTCCAGGCGGCTGGCATCGACCGTGCGCGGATCGACTTCGATGGCGTATTCACCACCCGGCGCCAGCGTGAAGCTGCGCTTGAGCATGGCCATGAGCTCGCGCAGCTCGGCGTCGCTCAGGAAGGTCGGCGTGCCGCCGCCCAGATGCAGTTGCGTGACGGTCTGGCCCACGCCCAGCTGGGCGGTGTGCAGGTCCACCTCGCGCCCCAGGTAGCGCAGGTATTCGGCCGCGCGGTCATGGTGCCTGGTGATGATCTTGTTGCAGGCGCAGTAATAACACAGCGACTCGCAGAAAGGCACATGCACATAAAGGGAAAGCGGCAAGACCAGGGCTGCCGCGCCCGAGCGGCGCTGCTGCAGGGCACGCAGGTAGTCATCTGGTCAGAAAGCCTCGACGAAACGATCGGCCGTCGGATAGGAGGTGTAACGCGGCCCGGCCACATCGTGGCGACGCAGAAGTTCCGGGGAAAGGGGTTCGACAGCAGCGGCATTCATGCTGGGACTGTGCCGGGAACACCTCATGTCGACCTTGATATGCATCAAATGCTGTTAAGGTAGCAGCTGCGGGTGCAACATTGCACTGGAGGGCCTCAATGACCGATGTCAAAATACAGAGCATGAATCCACAAGCGATCAAAGTAGCCTGCTCGAACTGCAATCTGCGCGAACTGTGCATGCCCTTGGGCCTGAATGCCGAGGAAATCGACCGCCTGGACCTCATGGTGGCCAACCGCCGCAAGATCAAGCGCGGTGAAGCGCTGTTCCGTAACGGCGACAAGTTCAGTTCGCTCTACGCCATCCGCACCGGCTTCTTCAAGACCTGCGTAGCCTCCGAAGATGGTCGTGACCAGGTGACCGGCTTCCAGATGGCCGGCGAGATCATCGGTCTGGACGGCATCGTCAGCGACCACCACAGCTGCGACGCGGTGGCCCTGGAAGACGCCGAGGTGTGTGTCATGCCCTTCGACCGCATCGAGGACCTGTCGCGCGAGATCAATGGCCTGCAACGCCATGTGCACAAGATCATGAGCCGCGAGATCGTGCGCGAGCACGGTGTCATGCTGCTGCTGGGCAGCATGCGCGCCGAGGAGCGGCTGGCGGCTTTCCTGCTGAATCTGGTGCAACGCCTGCACGCCCGGGGCTTCTCGCAATCCGAGCTGATCCTGCGCATGACACGCGAGGAAATCGGCAGCTACCTCGGGCTCAAGCTGGAGACGGTCAGCCGCACTTTCTCGAAATTCGTGGAGGACGGCATGGTCGAGGTCAAGCAGCGCCATGTGCGCATCCTCGACACCGAAGCCCTGAACCGCCTGGTCAACCACCAGGGCGGCGAGTGCCATTGAGTCTGCGCGACTGAGACGGCGGGGCGCCCCCGGTTCAGGCCCCGGGCCGATCGCCCTGCGACGGTTCGCGCTGGTTGAGCTCGGAGGCCGACAAGGCCAGCAGCGTTGTCAGGGTGCTGGAGAGCATGGTGACACCCCAGAAGACGAAAAAGGCGATCGTGTAGATGCCCTGACGCGAGAGTCCGGCCGGCTGTCCGAACCAGTGCAGATCCTGCGGATCGAACATGGAGAAGACCAGCATTTCCAGCAGGCCTGCCACCAGAAAGGCCGGCCAGACAATCCACATCAGTTTCTTCAGCTTCATGCTTGTGTCCCCTCCTGTCCTCGTCGTTCAGCGCTTGTCGGTCGCCGGTGGCGGAGCGCCGGTGGCGGCATGGTTGCGCGCCTGCACGGCGGGCGCCAGGCTGGCCGCATCGGCTTCCAGTGTCTTGTTGATCTCGATGCCCTTGCGGTCATGGTCCTCGCTGACCACCGGGTCGGGCATGCGCACCGCGATGTAGAGGGTGACGAAACCGGCAACCACCACCAGGGCCGGACCGGCCAGGATCAGCCAGACATGGCCGAACTTCCACCAGGGGGCGGGGGTTGGCATCGTGCGGCCTTGATCGTTCATGGGATGTGCTCCTTAACGGGGAACCAGGAACACCGACTTCTCGCTCAGCTGCGCGTCGTGTGCGGTGATCTCGAAATGGATGGGATGGGTGCCGGGGGCGGCGGCCTCGTAGGGCAGTTGCAGGCGCACGGCCACCCAGCGCGACTGCGTGGACTCGACGCTCACCTGCGGCTCCGAGGCGACGACCAGACCCGGCAGACCGCTGACGGCAATGCCGTACTGCTGCTCCGCCTCGGTGGCATTCATGATCTGCAGGCGGTAGACGTTCTCGATCATGCCGCC
>JAGWTL010000123.1 GCA_028869035.1 Burkholderiales bacterium
CTCGCGCGGGCCGCCGTAGGGGCCGCTGCGCTGGTTGGCGCCGTCGCGCAGGAATTCGTCGAGCAGGTAGCCGTTGGCCCCATGCACTTCCACGCCGTCAAAGCCCGCGGCCCTGGCGTTCTCGGCCGCTCGTCTGAAACCGGCCACGATGCCCGGCAGCTCGTCGTCGCGCAGCGCACGCGGCACGGCATAGGCCACCTTGCCCTTGGGCGTGTGCACCATGTCGCTGGTGATGGCAATGGGGCTCGGGCCCACGGGCTGGGCGTCACCGTTGAGATCCGGGTGGCAGGCGCGCCCGCCGTGCCAGACCTGCAGGAAGATGCGCCCGCCGGCGGCGTGCACGGCGTCGGTCACGCGCCGCCAGCCTTCCACCTGCGCTTGCGAGTACACACCGGGCTCCTTCCAGAAGGCGGAGTTGCCGGCCATGGCCATGGTGGCCTCGGCGATCAGCAGGCCGGCGCTGGCGCGCTGGGCATAGTGCTCGGCCATCATGGCGCTGGGCAGGTGGGCCTCACCGGCGCGGGCGCGCGTCAGCGGGGCCATGAAAACACGGTTGGGCACGCTCAGCGCGCCCACTTGCAGCGGGGTGAACAGGGTGGTCATGGGATGGGGAAAAGAGGAAAAAGAAAAAGACCGGGTCATCTTGCCCCAGCCTGCGCGCCACTGCAGGCCACACGACAGAACACGGATCAAGAGTGCGGGTACTGCAGGGCCCGGTGCACGCTAATCTTCCGAATGTGCAAAGGCCCCAGCCTCCCAGACCAGTATGGCGCTCTTGCGCTCGTCGCCCCAGCGGTAGTGACCGCTCTCTCCGCTCTCGCGGATCACGCGGTGGCAGGGGATGAGGTAGGCAATGGTGTTGGCCGCCATCGCGCTGCCCACGGCCCGCTGCGCCTTGGGCCGACCCGCCAGCGCGGCGAGCTGGGTGTAGGACACCCGCCGTCCCGGCGGCAGGCGCAGCAGCGCCTCCCAGACCTTGATCTGGAAGTTGGTGCCGCGCAGCAGCAGGTGCAGGCGGCCCGGCTGCGGCGTGGCGGGGAACACCTGCTCCATCAAGCGCCGGGCTTCAACATCGTCCTGCTTCAATTCGGCCGCAGGCCAAGCCGCGCGCAATTCCTCCACGCGCTGCGCGCCGTCCTCGTCAAGAAAAGCCAGGTAGCAGATGCCGCGTGGCGTCCAGCCCGCGAGCACGCCGCCGAAGGGTGTATCCGCCTCGCCCCAGCTCAAGCCCACACCGGCGCCGCCACTCTTGATCTCGCCCGGTGTCATGGCCTCGCAGCTCACCAGCAGGTCGTGCAAGCGCCCCGGGCCCGAGAGGCCGCTGGCCTGCGCCGCGCCCAGCACGTCCTGCGCCTCGCGCAGCGCCGTGCGCGCGTATTCCTTGGTCAGGTACTGAAGAAAACGCTTGGGCGAGATGCCGGCCCAGGCCGCGAAGACACGCTGCAGATGGTGCTCGCTCAGGTGCACGGCGTCCGCCAGCTCGGCCAAGGTGGGCTGCTGCAGGGCGTGTTCGCGCAGGTAGCGGATGGCCTGCGCCACCACGGCGTACTGGCGTTGCGGCGGGACCAGCAGTTCATCCATGCGGCACCGCCTTGCGCGCCCACAACGTGCGCGGGTCGAAACCCGTCACCAGCGCCGTGCCCGTGAGCACCACCAGCGCGCCGGCCAGCGTCTGCCAGCCCACGGCCTCGCCCAGGAAGAGGTGGCCCCAGAGGATGCCGAAGACCGGGATCAGAAAGGTGACGGTCAGCGCTGAGGCCGCGCCCAGCGCCGCCACCAGGCGGAAGTACATCAGGTAGGCCAGGCCCGTGCACAGCAGGCCCAGGCCGGCCACCGCCCCCCAGACCCCGGGCGTGGCGGCCACGGGCAGCGGCGTATGGCCCGCGAAGGGCAGCACAGGCCACAGCAGCAGCGTGGCGGCCCACATGCTGCCGTGGGCATTGGCGTAGGGCAGGAGCGCGTTGCCGGCCGATTTGGCGTAGTGGCTGGCGATGGCGTAGCAGCAGGGTGCCAGCAGCACACCCGCCAGCACCCAGCCCGAACCGGGCCGCAGCATGGCCGGGTCCAGGCCCATGAGCAGGGCCACCCCCGCCACGCCCAAGGCCAGGCCCGCCGCGACACGGCCCCTCAGCGGCTCGCGGCTCCAGGCCCAGGCGATCACCGCGCCCCAGATCGGCGCCGTGGCGTTGACCACCGAGAGCAGCGAAGCCGTGAGCGTCTGCGCAGCCCAGGCGAAGAGCACAAAGGGCAGCGCGCTGTTGAACAGGCCCAGCACCAGGTAGTGGCGCCAGTGCGTGCGCAACGCCAGACTGTGGCGGAACCAGCGCCCCGCCAGCGCCAGCAACAGGGCGCCCAGCAGCACCCGCCATTCGATCAGCCAGACCGGCCCCAGCGCGGGCACGGCAATGCGCATGAACAGGAAGGAGGCGCCCCAGATGGCGGCCAGGGTGATCAGCTGGAGCAGATGGGCAGGTGTCATGGGTGTCGGAGCTTTGCGTTGCAGGCCTATTCTCGCTGCCCCGCCGGGCCGCGGCCACCCGTTTCTTGCGCACCTGCCCCGGGAAATCGCGTATTCTGGCCGGGCATGTCTTGCCGTCGACAGAACTAGCCGCTACCCTGTCACCCAAGAAGACCCATCAGGACGATCCGCATGAGCTCCCAAACCCTTACCCGCCAGGCCGATGACCGCAGCACCGCCGCCGGCGGCGGCAAGTTCGAACTGCTGCTGTTCCGTCTGGGCGCATCCGCCGGCACCGAGCAGCGCGAACTGTTCGGCATCAATGTGTTCAAGGTCCGCGAGATCATGGTGATGCCGCCCCTGACCAAGATGGTCAATTCGCCGCCCCATGTGCTGGGTGTGGCCAATATCCGCGGCCAGATCATCACCGTGATCGATCTGCCCGCCATCACGGGGCGCACGCCCGGCAAGGGCGACGGCATCCTGCTGGTCACCGAGTTCGCCCGCACCACCCAGGGCTTTTTCGTCGAAGAGGTGAGCGAGATCGTGCAGGTGGACTGGAAGCATGTGCTCTCGGCCGAGAGCAGCGGCGGCGAACTGGTCACCAGCATCGCCCGCATCGACGGCGATATGGAGAACACCCGGCTGGCCCAGGTGCTCGACGTGGAGCGCATCCTGCACGACGTGCAACCCGATTCGGTGAAGTTCGAGAAGGAAACCCACACGGGGGGCCACATCAAGCTGCCGCCGGGCACCGTGCTGCTGGCGGCCGACGATTCGGCCATGGCGCGCGGCATCCTCGAAAAAGGCCTGACCGCGTTGGGCATCCCCTACATCATGACCCGCAGCGGCAAGGAAGCCTGGGAGCGCCTGCGAAGCCTGGCCGCGCAGGCCAGGAACGAGGGCAAGTCCGTCAGGGACAAGGTCGCCCTGCTGCTGACCGATCTGGAAATGCCCGAGATGGACGGCTTCACCCTGACCCGCAACGTCAAGGCCGACGTGCAGTTCAGCGGCATCCCGGTGGTGGTCCACTCCTCGCTCACGGGCTCGGCCAACGAGGCCCAGGTCCAGAGCGCCGGCGCCGACGCCTACATCGCCAAGTTCCATATCGACGATCTGGCCACCACGCTGCGCGAAGTGCTGGCCAAACGCTGAGGCACAAAAGCATCCTTTCGCTCCGAGCCTGTCCAAGTCCTCGGCAGGCGCCGGCTTGCAGACCCCCCTACCTCCGTTCGCCCTGAGCTCGTCGAAGGGCTTCGACAGGCTCAGCCCGAACGGAAAATGTCAGGCATCACGGAAACACCAATAACCGCCTCGCCCATGTCCAGCGACCGTCCCCGCGCCACCACCCCCACCTCCCTCAGCGGCCTGCTGCCCTTTGTGCGGCCCTACCGCACACGCATCGCGCTGGCCCTGCTTTTCCTGCTGCTCGCGGCGGCGGCCACGCTGGTCTTTCCGCTGGCCCTGCGCCAGCTGATCGACGGCGGCCTGCAGGGGCAGGACCGCGGCGCGCAGCTCATGGCCCTGCGCGGGCACTTCGCCCTGCTGTTCGCCGTGGCCGCGGCCATGGGCGTGTTCTCGGCCGTGCGCTTCTACCTCATGAGCTGGCTGGGCGAGCGCGTCACGGCCGACGTGCGCGACGCCGTCTACAGCCATGTGCTGCGGCAGAGCCCCGCCTTCTTCGAGACCACGCAGACCGGCGAGGTGCTCTCGCGCCTGACCACCGACACCACCCTGGTGCAGACGGTGGTGGGCTCCTCCTTCTCCATGGGCCTGCGCAGCGCCGTCATGGGCCTGGGCGCCCTGGGCATGCTGGTCTGGACCAATCCCTGGATCATGGCCCAGGTGCTGGGCGTGCTGCTGCTGGTGGTGGCGCCCAGCGTCTGGTTCGGGCGGCGCGTGCGCCGCCTCTCGCGCGCCAGCCAGGACCGCGTGGCCGATTCCAGCGCCATCGCCGCCGAGGTGCTCAACGCTGTTCCCCTGGTGCAGAGCTACAGCGCCGAGGCGCGTGAGGCCGCGCGTTTCGATGCCGCCACGGAAAACGCCTTCGGCACCGCCAAGCGCCGGGTGCGCGCCCGCGCCACGCTCATGGCCTTCATCATCACGGCCACCTCGGCCGCCCTGCTCTGGGGCCTGTACCAGGGCACGCAGGCCGTGCTGGCCGGCGAGATCAGCGCGGGCCACCTGGGGCAGACCGTGGTCTACGTCATCATGCTGGCCAGCTCCTTCGCCGTGCTCGGCGAGGTCTACGGCGATCTTCTGCGCGCCGCGGGCGCCACCGAGCGGCTCATGGAACTGCTGGCCAGCCAGTCGCCCATCGACTCACCAAGCCAGCCGCTGCCCGCGCCCTCCCCGGCCGCCGGCACCGCCATCGCCTTCGAAGCCCTGACCTTCCACTACCCTTCGCGCCCCGGCCAGGCCGCGCTGAGCGACTTCACGTTGCACGTCGCCCCCGGCGAAACCGTGGCCCTGGTCGGCCCCAGCGGCGCCGGCAAGACCACGGTGTTCCAGCTGCTGCTGCGTTTCTACGACCCCAGCGCCGGCACGCTCAGGCTCAACGGCGTGCCTCTGCCCCAGCAAAGCCTGCAGGCCCTGCGCGCGCAGATCGCCATCGTGCCGCAGGAGCCGGTGATCTTCTCCAGCAGCGCGCTGGAGAACATACGCTACGGGCGCCCCGAGGCCAGCGACGAGGAAGTGAAGGCTGCCGCGCGCGCCGCTTTCGCCGACGATTTCATCCGCGCCCTGCCCGATGGCTATGGCACTTTCCTCGGTGAACGCGGTGTGCGCCTCTCCGGCGGCCAGCGCCAGCGCATCGCGATTGCGCGCGCCATGCTGAAAAACCCGCCGCTGCTGCTATTGGACGAAGCCACCAGCGCGCTGGACGCCGAGAGCGAACGCATGGTGCAGGCCGCCCTGGAAACCGCCATGCGCGGCCGCACGACGCTGGTCATCGCGCATCGGCTGGCCACCGTGCAGCAGGCCGACCGCATCGTGGTGATCGATCAGGGGCGGCTAGTGGAGCAGGGGACACATGAGAGCCTGGTGGCGGCCAATGGTTTGTATGCGCGGCTGGCGGCATTGCAGTTCAAGTCTTAGCGTCTCAGTTTCTATCAGTTCAGCGACACAGGTCATGGCACATTACAATCCCGTCTATTCCCTCCCGGAGATCAATCATGAACTTCAGCATCGAGTGCGAGGAAGAGGTTGATGGCCGCTGGATCGCTGAGGTTCCTCAGCTTCCTGGTGTCCTGTGTTATGGCAAGACTGCCGACGACGCCATGGCAAAGGCGGAAGTGCTTGCCCTTCGCGCCATGGCCGACCGCCTAGAGCAAAGCGAGTCGCGTCCCGTCGCGATCAATATTTCCCTGCCACTCACTGCATGAGTCATTGGCCGTCCGTCAAGGCCAAACGCCTGCTGGCGGCTCTATTTGGCATTGGATGGAAGCTCAAGCGACAGTCCGGGTCACACCGCACGCTGTCACGCGAAGGATGGCCCGACGTCGTCTTCGCATTTCACGATGGCGAAGAAATCGGTCCCCGGATGCTTGCTCGCATCGCCGAGCACACTGGCCTTACTCCCAGCGACTTGTAGATCGCTCGGCATCCCCGGAGCCGCCGGTGGATTCAGATGTGATGATGCGCACTACCAAGCAAGAAGCCCGGCATGCCGGGCTTCTTGCTTTAAGAATCGGGGCAGTTACTGCAACGGCCCCTTGAGCCCCTCGGGCAAAGGCAGCGGCATCACGGCGATGCCCTCCTCCAGTAGCGCCTCGGTCTCCTCGCGTGAGGCCTGGCCGCGGATACCGCGTTCCTCGGTCTCGCCGTAGTGGATCTTGCGCGCCTCTTCGGCGAAGCGTACACCCACGTCTTCCGTTTCAGAAACGAGGCGACGCGCGAGTTGCAGATAAGCCGCCTGCAGGGCCTGGGCCGGGTTGCCAGCCACCACGGGCTGTTTCTCCTGGGTCGTCGTGGCTTGCGGTGCTTCGACAGCGCCGAAGTTCAGGCGCGGGGCACTGGGCAGCTTCTGGATGGTCTTGTCAGCACACAGCGGGCACTCCAGCAGGCCACGCTCGACCTGGCTGGTGTAGTCCTCGTCGGACGCGAACCAGCCTTCGAACAGATGGTGTGCACTGCACTGGAGGTTGAAGACTTTCATGGACGACGATGTGTTGGCAAGGCCTTCGACTCCTTCGACCTTGCTCAGGACAGGCGGCTCAGGCCGAACGGTAAGGGTGACCGATTATCCGGGGCAACGCGTCAGGCAACAGCCTGCCAGTCCAGTGCCCATGCGCCCGACAGGACGTTCTGCAGCCAGAGCATGCCGGTCAGGGTCTTGGCGTCCGTCACTTTCCCCTCGCGGCACCACTGCAAGAGTTCGACGGGTGTGGCGCTGAAGACGTCGAGAAACTCCCCTTCGTCCAGCTGGCGTACGCCCTGGCTGAGGCCGCGCGCGAACCAGACTTCGATGAACTCGGTGGAATAGGAGATGACGGGGTGCAGCACACCGGCGCGCGCCCATTCGGCGGCGCGGTAACCGGTTTCCTCCTGCAGCTCGCGCCGGGCGCAGGCGAGAATGTCTTCGCCCGGGTCCAGCTTGCCGGCGGGGAATTCGATCATGACCTGCTGGACGGGGTAGCGGTACTGGCGCTCCAGCACCACGCGCAGACTACCGTCGGGCTGCGGCAGCAGCGGGATGATCATGACGGCGCCGGGGTGCTTGACGTACTCGCGCAAGGCGGTGTTGCCGTCAGGCAGACGCACCATGTCGCGGAAGGCATGCAGGAAATGCCCCTTGAGCAGCTCGGTGCTGCTCTGCTGCACTTCGGTCAGATGAGGGGCATCGGACGGCACGGGGACGCCTCAGCCGTGACGCTTGTAGAGATAGCGGTAGACAAAACCCGGGAAGGCCAGGGTCAGGAAAAGTGCTCCGGTGATGGCGTAGAACTCCCAGCCTTGCGGAGCGATGCGACCCGCGCGTTGCTCCAGCAGCAGGGCCAGGCCGCCCACGATGAAGTAGAACAGCACCAGTTCCAGCAGGCGCACTCCGAGGTTCTTGGGGAACCTCAGCGGCAGGACCGCCAGCAGGCGGCCATTGATGAAAGGCAGGTTGGCGCCGACCAGGGCGGCCAACACCACGAACCAGACGGCGGCGGACTGGGTCATGTCCCGAGCATCTGCACGACGGCCTGCGCGCACAGGGCCATCAGGCCGCCGGGCACGATGCCCAGCACCAGCACCAGCAGGCCGTTGACGGAGAGCACGGCACGCACGTCCAGCGGGGCCGAGACGGTGCTGGCGGTGATGGGTTCGTCAAAGTACATGACCTTGACGACACGCAGGTAGTAGAAGGCGCCGATCAGCGACATGATCACGGCGAACACGGCCAGCACGATGTGCAGGGTCTGGCCCGAGGCGATCAGGGCCTGCAGCACGGAGAGCTTGGCGTAGAAGCCGACCATGGGCGGGATGCCGGCCAGCGAGAACAGGCAGATGGCCATGATGGCGGCGTACAGCGGGCTGCGCTGGTTCAGGCCGGCGAAGTCGGCGATCTCCTCGCTCTCGAAGCC
>JAGWTL010000124.1 GCA_028869035.1 Burkholderiales bacterium
CTGCAGCGCCTTGCGGATCTGGCCCGCATGGCCCTTGCGCACCGGGTTGTAGGAGCGCATGGTCACCGACTCGGGGTAACCGGCGTAAGGCACTTTCTTGAAGGAGACGTCCTTGGGAATGTCCACCACCACGGGGCCGGGACGGCCGCTGCGGGCGATGTGGAAGGCCTTTTTCATGGTCTCGGCCAGGTCCTTGGCGTCCTTGACCAGGAAGTTGTGCTTGACGATGGGTCGGGTGATGCCGACCGTGTCGCACTCCTGGAAGGCGTCCAGGCCGATGGCGGCGGTGGGCACCTGTCCGGTGATGATCACCATCGGAATGCTGTCCATGTAGGCCGTGGCAATCCCGGTGATGGCATTGGTCACGCCGGGACCGGAGGTGACCAGCGCGACGCCCACGTCGCCGGTGGCGCGCGCATAGCCGTCGGCGGCATGCACGGCGGCCTGCTCGTGGCGCACCAGGATGTGCTGGATGGTGTCTTGCTTGTAAAAAGCGTCGTAGATGTGCAGGACGGCACCGCCGGGATAGCCCCAGACGTACTTGACGTCCTCTGCCTGCAGCGCCTTGACGAGGACCTCGGCGCCACGCAACTCTTCTCCCTGACCGGCAGCACTGGCTGCCGCGGCGGAAGTGATTTCAGCCTTGGAAATTTCCATGATGAACCTTTGTGAATTTCTCTGACGAAAAACCTTGGGTGCCCCTTCACAAACGCTTGTGGCATCGCGTCGGGACTTGAGGTCAAGGCCATGGGCGCCATGGATAGCCGCGCCGGACCGTGACCCGTTTGCTTTTTGATTCGCAGCCGCATTATCGCACCGCAGCATTCAAATTGGCAGCCAAGAGCGCATAAATGTATGCACGCAGTGCCATAATGCAGCCCCAAAGCCGCCTCAGCCTCTCAGAAATACCCTCGCGCCCCCTGGTTCCAGCCCTTGGCCACCGAACAAGAACTGTCCGACTTCCTCAAAAGCGTGGAAAAACGCGCTTTCAAGCGTTCGGTCTACCATGTGCGCAATGACGAGGCGGCGCTGGACATCGTGCAGGACAGCATGATGAAGCTGGTGGAGCACTACAGCCACAAGCCGCCTGATGAGTTGCCCATGCTCTTCCAGCGCATCCTGTCCAACACCACCCTGGACTGGTTCCGCCGGCAGAAGACGCGCAATGCCCTGTTCTCCAACCTCAGCGACTTCGAATCCGAGGGGGATGACGGCGAATTCAATCTGTTGGAAAATCTTGACAGTTCGGATCAGGCCACCCAGGTCGAAAGTGCAGAAAGCTCGACCCAACGGGCCCAGATCTTGCGCGAAATCGAGATGGAAATCCAGGAACTGCCCGCCCGTCAACGGGAAGCCTTCCTGATGCGTTACTGGGAGGAATTGGACGTGGCGGAAACCGCTGCGGCCATGGGCTGCTCCGAAGGCAGTGTGAAAACACACTGTTCCAGGGCGGTTCAGGCTCTGAACAAAGCCTTGAGGGCCAAGGGAATACAACTATGAAACAGATGATCACCGACGGCTATCTGTCCATTCAGGACCGTTATGGTCGCCAACTGGCGGCCCGCCTGGATGCGTCCGCCTCGGCCCTGCCGCACGACATCAGTGAGCGGCTGCGTGTCGCGCGCCTGCAAGCCATGGGCAAATACCGTGAAGTCCAGGTCCGGGAAACCGTCGGCATCTCCCTGGGCGGCGGCGTGGCGGCGCTGGGTAGCGGCGAGGATGAGCGCGGACTGTGGCCCCGGCTGGTGTCCCTCGTGCCCCTGCTGGCGCTGATCGCGGGCCTGGTGACCATCCAGATGGCAGGAACCAACCAGATCGCCGAGGAACTGGCCGAGCTCGATGCCGCCATCCTGACCGACGACCTGCCGCCCGACGCCTATGCCGACCCCGGCTTCGCCCAGTTCCTCAAGGCGCGGCTGGACCAGCTGCAACAAAACTGAGCCATGCACCCGATGGCCTGCTCAACCCATACCTTCCGCCAGCCAGGCCCCTCCGCTCGGGGCGGCTGGATGTCGGTGCTCCTGCTCGCCCTGTGCCTGCCGGTTCAGGCAGCGCCGTCCGAAGGCACGGCCGGCCAGACTGTCACCGGGAGATCGCTCCACCGGCTCGACCGCACCCCCCGTGGCGCCAGCGCCGGAACCCTGGTCGCCACCGCGAGCAAACCGGCCTGGAAGGAACTGACACCCGCTCAACGTCAAGCCTTGCAGCCCCTGGCTCCACACTGGGACCGTCTGAGCGAGCGACACAAGCTCAAGTGGCTGGCACTTTCCAAAAATTACCCGGCACTGAGTTCCGATGAGCAGGTAAAGCTGCATCTGCGCATGAGGAAATGGGCCACCTTGAGCCAGCAGCAGCGTGCCCAGGCTCGCCAGAACTTCAAGGAAATCAAGGGTTTGAGCCCCGAGCAGAAGGCCAGCCAATGGGAGGCCTATCAGGCCTTGAGTCCCGAGGAAAAGCGCAAGCTCGCCCAGCAGGCTCGCCCCCAAGCAGCCGGCGTGACCACCGCGGTCAAGCCCGGCACCACTCCCAAACTCAGCCAGATTCCCCGCTGGGCGTCGACGGCACGGCCCCATGTGGCCGAGGCTACCTTCCCGCTCCAGCAATACACGCTGCTGCCGCGTGTGGAAGCCCGCAGCGAGGTTGAGCGCTCCCCCTACGAGGACGATCCTGCCGAGTGAGCCCCGATCATCGCGTGATCGCCCCTCAAGCGCCAGGGGCTGATCCGCTGCCCCCCCAAGCTGTTCTGGCCACTCCCGGGCTGGCGCGCCGCATGGCCTGCTGGCTGTACGAGGGCATGCTGCTCTTCGGCGTGATCTTCATCTCCGGCTACCTCTTCAGCGCCCTGTCGCAAACCCGCCACGCCCTGGACAACCGGCCCCTGCAGCAGGCCTTCCTGTTCGTGGTGCTGGGCATCTACTTCACCTGGTTCTGGGCCAAGGGCCAGACCCTGGCCATGAAGACCTGGCACATCCACGTCCTGGACCGCCAGGGTCGCCCGATCAGCCAGCCGCGTGCCCTGCTTCGTTATGTGCTGAGCTGGCTCTGGTTCCTGCCACCGCTGGCCGCCATCGCCCCTTTCCATCTTTCCGGCGCCGAATCGTCGGTCATCGTGCTGGGCTGGATCGCCGTCTGGGCCTTGCTGAGCCGCTTCCATCCCCAGGGCCAGTTCTGGCACGACGCCTTGGCCGGCACGCGCCTGGTCGATGCGCGGCCACGCATCCCCTGATCCGTCACGAAGCTGGGGGACAATCCGTCCCATGTCCGAGACTCCACCCCCCTCCCCCGCCAACCCGCAAAAAAGCCGCATCGGCCTGAACCGTGTCTGGCACGCCCTGGGCTATTCCATCGAGGGCCTGCGCGCCGGCTGGCATGAAACGGCCTTCCGCCAGGAAGCCGTGGCCGCCATCGTGCTGCTGCCGCTCTCGCTGTGGATAGGCCGCAGCTGGACAGAAACATCCCTGCTCGCCGCTTCGGTGCTGCTGGTCATGATCGTCGAGCTGCTCAACACCGGCATCGAGACTGCCATCGACCGCATCGGCCCCGAGTGGCACGACCTCTCCAAACGCGCCAAGGACATGGGCAGCGCCGCTGTGCTGCTCAGCCTGCTGCTCTGTGCCGGCATCTGGGGCGCCGCCCTCTACCAGCGCTTCCTCGCATGACCCCTTCCTTTTCCCTCTGCGTCTACTGCGGCTCACGCCCGGGCCTGGATCCGCAGTTTGCCGCCCTGGCTCGTACCGTGGGGCAATGGATCGGACAGCGCGGCGGGCAACTCGTCTATGGTGGCGGCAAGGCCGGGTTGATGGGTGTCGTGGCCGAATCGACCCTGGAGGCCGGGGGCCGTGTCGTCGGCGTCATCCCCAAGGCTCTGGTGGAAAAGGAATGGGCGCTGCACGATTGCACCGAACTGCACATCGTGGACACCATGCACGACCGCAAACGCATGATGGCCGAGCGCGCCGACGCCTTTGTAGCCCTGCCGGGCGGCATCGGCACATTCGAGGAACTGTTCGAGGTCTGGACCTGGCGCCAGCTGGGCTACCACGATAAGCCGGTCGGAATCCTGAACTGCGGCGGCTACTACGACGGCCTGCTGGCCTTCCTGGCCGCGACGGTGCAGCAGCAATTCCTCAGCGACTGGCAGATGGGCCTGATCCAGACCGGCAGCGAACCAGTGTCCCTGCTCAGCAGCCTGGTGCAGGAGGCCGGCTTGGCGCCCGCCGCCCGCCTGGACGGAATTTAAACCGCCGCGTTATCGAGTTCGCCTGTGCGGATGCGCACCACGCGCTCGATCGAGGTGATAAAGATCTTGCCGTCGCCGATCTTGCCGGTCCGGGCGGCCTTGACGATGGCGTCGATGCAGCGGTCCACGTCATCGGACTTGACCACCACCTCGATCTTGACCTTCGGCAGAAAGTCCACCACGTATTCGGCGCCCCGGTAGAGCTCGGTATGCCCCTTCTGGCGGCCGAAGCCCTTGACCTCGGTAACGGTCAGGCCGGTCACGCCGCACTCGGCCAGGGCCTCGCGGACTTCCTCGAGCTTGAAGGGCTTGATGATGGCGGTGATCTGCTTCATGGTTATTCTTCCTGTCGATGAGTAAGCTGAGAATCGGCCCGCTTGCGATGCAAGTCAGGCCCGGAACTTGTTGGTAATAGGATAACGCCAATCCTTGCCGAAACTGCGGTGGGTCACCCGGATGCCCACGGGCGCCTGGCGGCGCTTGTATTCGTTGAGCTTGATCAGCCGCGTAACCTTCTCCACGTCGGCCCGTGCATAACCCTGGGCCACGATCTCCTCGATGCCCCGGTCATTCTCCATGTAGCGCTCGACGATCGCGTCCAGCACCTCGTACTCGGGCAGGCTGTCCTGGTCTTTCTGGTCCGGCCGCAACTCGGCGCTGGGCGGACGCGTGATGATGCGCTCGGGGATCGGGTTGGCGCCGCTGCCATGCGGGTCATGGGCATTGCGCCAGTGCGCCAGCCGGAACACGGTGGTCTTGGCCAGATCCTTGATCACGGCGAAGCCGCCCGCCATGTCGCCATAAAGTGTGCAGTAGCCGGTGGCCATCTCGGACTTGTTGCCCGTGGTCAGCACGATGCGCCCGCTCTTGTTGGACAGGGCCATCAGCAACGTGCCGCGGATGCGCGCCTGGATGTTTTCCTCGGTCGTATCCTCGGGCAGGTCTCGAAACTCGGCCGCCAGCGAGGCCTTGAAGGCTTCGAACTCGGGCACGATGGAGATCTCGTCGTACTGCACGCCCAGGCGCTGGGCCATGTCACGCGCATCGATCCAGCTGATGTCGGCCGTGTAGGGCGAGGGCATCATGACCGTGCGTACTTTGTCCGCGCCCAGCGCGTCGACCGCGATGGCCAGCACCAGGGCCGAATCGATGCCACCCGACAGACCCAGGATGGCCCCGGGGAATCCGTTCTTGCCCACATAGTCGCGCACGCCCAGCACCAGGGCGTCCCAGAGATCGGCGTCGGCGCTGCGATCGGGTTCAATGGTTCCACCCACTCGCAGACCGGTCGCGGTGCGATCGACGGTGAGCGTGAACAGATCGTCTGCAAAACTTGGTGCCCGTGCCGCCAGGGAGCCATCGGTCTGCAAGGCAAAGGAGTGGCCTTCGAACACCACTTCATCCTGCCCGCCCACCAGGTGCGCATAGACCAGGGGCAGGCCGCAGTCCCGCACCCGCTGCCGCATCATCTCCTCACGTTCGCCCCCCTTGCCCACGTGGAAGGGCGAAGCGTTGATCACGGCCAGAAGTTCGGCCCCGACCGCCCGTGCCTCCCGTGCCGGGGCCTCGTACCAGGCGTCCTCGCAGATCAGCAGGCCCACCTTGACGCCGCACGCTTCGAAGACGCAGGCCTCGTGGCCCGGCACAAAGTAGCGCCGCTCGTCAAAGACCTGGTAGTTGGGCAGCTCGCGCTTGGCATAGGCGGCCACGACTCGCCCCTCGCACAGCACACTGGCCGCGTTGACGCGGTTGGGCACGGTCACCGAACGCGTGCGCCGCCCGCCCGCCTCGATGGCGGCCGGATGGCCCACCACCACGGTCATCTCCTTTAACCCGGCCAGCTCGCGGGCCACTGTTTTCACGGCATCATCGCAGGCGGCGATGAAGGACGGTCGGAAAAACAGGTCCTCGGCGGCATAACCGCAGATGGAGAGTTCGGGCGTGAGCAGCAGGCGCGAACCGCTGGCGTGAGCCTCACGCGCGGCAGCGATGATTTTCTGCGCATTACCCGCCATGTCGCCGACGACGAAGTTGAGCTGGGCAAGGCAGATACGCAGGGTCATGGAAGGCAAGAGAAGTCGGGAAGCAGCGTGAGTAAAAGCAATTATGTCATCCGGGTGCTCGACACACCTTTGCAGATCGAGGCCCGGCTCTGGGACGAGTTGCTGGCGCTGCAGGCCCAGCCCACCCCCTTCATGCAGCACGCCTACCTGGCCGCACTGCACCGCAGCGGCAGCGCCGTGCCGGCCAGCGGCTGGACGCCGCGTTTCCTCACCCTGTGGGACACCGCAGGATGCCTGCAGGCTGCCTGTCCGCTCTACCTGAAAAGCCACTCACGCGGTGAATACGTTTTCGACTGGTCCTGGGCGGATGCCCACCATCGCCACGGTCGCGCCTACTACCCCAAGGCCGTGGTGGCCGTGCCTTTCACGCCGGTGCCCGGCAGCCGACTGCTGGCCCGCGATGCGGCGGCACGCACGGCGCTGATCGAAGCGGCCCTGGACCTGTGCCGTGAAGCCGGCTGCTCTTCCCTGCACCTGCTGTTTGGCGCGCCAGCCGACATCAGCAGTTCGGAGCAGGCCGGCCTGCTCCTGCGCCATACCGTGCAGTTTCACTGGCAGAACAGGGACACTGTTCTCTACCGCGACATGGAGGATTTTCTGGCCGCCCTGAACCAGGAAAAACGCAAGAAGATCCGGCAGGAACGGCGCAAGGTGCAAGCGGCCGGCGTGACGCTGCGCCATGCCCGTGGCGCGGACATCAGCGTCGAAGACTGGGATTTTTTCTACCGTTGTTATGAGCAGACCTACCTCGAGCACGGCAACCCGCCCTATCTGAGTCGGCGTTTTTTCGAAGAGGTCGCCGGCACGCAGTCGCAGCACTGGCTGCTCTTCATCGCCGAACGCCAGGGCCGGCCTGTCGCCAGCAGCCTGATTGCCGTCAGCGATGCCGGAAAGGAGAAAGTGGCCTGGGGACGCTACTGGGGTGCGCTGGAGCGGGTCGACTGCCTGCATTTCGAGGCTTGCTATTACAGCCCGCTGGCGTGGTGCATCCAGCAGGGATATCACCGCTTCGAGGGCGGTGCGCAGGGGGAGCATAAGCTGGCCCGTGCCCTGCTGCCCGTTCGCACGAGCAGCGCCCACTGGCTGTCACACCCGGAGTTCGCCAGTGCCATCGAACGCTTTCTGGAGCGTGAAACGCTGGGCATCACCGACTATGTGGATGAGCTGGAGCGACACTCCCCTTTGAGGCAGGAAGGCTAGCGACGGCTCAGAAGCTTTCCCAGTCGCCGTCATTCCCGCCGGCCTTGCCGCTCAATTTGGTAGACGGACTGGACAAGGCCATAGGAGCGGCGGCCGGGCTATTCCCTTGGCCTGCAGGCCGAGTTGCGGTCGCGCGCGCCGGCAGGCTTGCCGGCTTGCTCGGTCGGCTGACCGGGGCCGGCGCTGAAGTCAAGGCGCCGAATTCATTCGGCTGCGCATCTACCTTGAACACGGCCACGGTCTGCACCAGATCCTGGGCCTGACTCTTGAGGCTGCTGGCCGCTGCGGCCATCTCCTCCACCAGCGCCGCGTTCTGCTGCGTGGCCTGGTCCATATTGGTCACGGCCTCACCGATCTGCGCCACGCCCTGGCTCTGCTCGGCGCTGGCCGCGCTGATCTCGCCCATGATGTCCGTCACGCGCCGGATGCTGGCCACCACCTCGTTCATGGTCGCACCGGCCTGGTCCACC
>JAGWTL010000125.1 GCA_028869035.1 Burkholderiales bacterium
CCTGCTGGTGCACCGCCGTGCACTTCAGCCCCGGGCTGCTGGCGCGCGTGCCGGCCGAGGCGCAGCGCCGGGCCTGCATCTGCGCGGCTTGCGCCGGCGTGCAGCCGCGCTGAGCTCAGCGCGCGCCCTCGATGATCCAGCGCATCAGCGCCACGCATTCCTCGTCACTGACACGTTCATGGGCGGCAATATGGCCGAACAGGCTGCCGGCGCGCAGCTTGTCAGCCAGCCGCTGCGGCGCCTCGGCCTGGCCGCGGTAGCGCGCATAGCGTTCGGCCAGTTCGGCAAAAGCCGGTGCGCCACGGCGCGGGGGTTCGCCATGGCAGCTGTAGCAGCCTTTGTCCAGCGCCAGCTGGGAGCTGGCCTGGGCGAGCGGGGCGAGCACCGCGAGGGCGAGAAGGAGCAGGAGGCGGCGCGTGGACATGGCCCTGATGCTGCCACCAAAGCGCGCGGCCTGCTAGCATCTGCATCAACAAAGAGAGAACAACATGGCACGCAGCAATGAAGAACAGCGCCAGGCCATGCGCTCGACCTGGATCAGCGTGTGGGTCAACGTGTTTCTGGCCAGCGCGCAGGTGGCCATCGGCCTGTTTGCGCGGTCCCAGGCCCTGATCGCCGACGGCCTGCACTCCCTGTCCGACCTGGTGGCCGATGCCGTGGTGCTGGTGGCCGCTCGCCATTCGCACGCGGACGCCGACGAGAACCACCCCTACGGCCATGCCCGTTTCGAGACCGCGGCCTCGCTGGCCATCGGCCTGATCCTGCTGGGCACCGGCGTGGGCATGGTGTGGACGGCGGGCGTGCGCCTGCACGATGGCCAGGGCATCCATGCCGTGCATCCGCTGGCTCTGGTCACCGCCTTGCTGACCCTGCTGGCCAAGGAGGGGCTGTTTCGCTACATGCGCCATGTGGGCGAGCGCCTGAAGTCGTCCATGCTGATCGCCAATGCCTGGCACGCGCGCGCCGACGCGGCGTCCTCGCTGGTGGTGGCGGCCGGCATCGGCGCCAACCTGCTGGGCTACCACAGCATGGACTCGGTGGCTGCCGTCATCGTGGGCTTCATGATCGTCAAGGCCGGCTGGGGCTTCTCGGTCGACGCCTTCCACAGCCTGACCGACCACGCGCTCGATCCGGAGGAGATCGAGCGCATCCGCAAGACGGTGGAAGCCGTCGGCGGCGTGCACGGCGTGCATGAGCTGCGCACGCGCCGCATGGGCGACTGGGCCGTGATCGACATGCATGTGGAGGTGGACGCGCACCTCACCGTGTCCGAAGGGCATTACATTGCCGAGCAGATTGCCGCGCAGGTCAAGGCGGCGCACCGCGTGGCCGAATGCACGGTGCACATCGACCCGGGCACGGTGCGCCACCTGGAACGTGTGCTGGCGCTGCCGCCGCGTGCCGAGGTGCAGGCTCGGGTGCGGGCCGCGCTGGGTCGTCCCGCCGAGTTGCGCCTGCATTACCTCGACAGCGGGCTGGAGGTGGAGGCCGAGCTGGCCAGCCACGTGACACCGGCCGAACTGCAGCGCCTGCAGCAGGCGATGCAGGAGGCGCTGGCCGGCACGCACCTGGCGCGCGTGCACCTGAGCTGCGCACCCGCGGGCATGCACGCATGACGCAGGCCGGCACCCTGCAGGACATGCAGGCGCGCTACGGCGAGCGCTACCGCTGGCTGCTGCTGCTGGCCGTGATGGTGGGCACCATGGCCTCCATCATGTCCTCGACCATCATCAACGTGGCCATCCCCGACATGAGCCACCAGTTCACGCTGGGGCAGGAGCGCGCGCAGTGGGCCACCTCCAGCTTCATGGTGGCGACCACGGTGGCCATGCTGTGCACGCCCTGGCTGCTGGCGAGTTTCGGCTACCGCCGCACCTATGCGGTGGCCATGCTGATGCTGATGGTGGGGGGCGTGGCGGGCGGGCTGGCCGGCAATTTCGAGGTGGTACTGGGCGCGCGCGTGGTCGAGGGCCTGGCCGCGGGCGTGGTGCAGCCCATCCCGGCCATCATCATCATGCGCGCCTTCGCGGCGCACGAGCGCGGGCGCGCCGGCGGCATCTTCGGCATGGGCGTGGTGCTGGCCCCCGCGCTGGGGCCCAGCATCGGCGGCCTGCTGGTGGACTGGTTTGGCTGGCGTTCCATCTTCTTCATGGTTGTGCCTTTCTGCCTGGCCTCCCTGTGGCTGGCCTTCCGTTATGTGCCCACCACCTCGCCGGGCGGCGGCGCGCCGGACCGCCGGGGCAACCGCCTGGACTGGAAGGGCCTGCTGCTGGCCGCGGCGGGCACCCTGTGCCTGCTCAACGGCATGGTCGAGCTGCACGGCGCGGCTTCCGCGCGGGCCTGGAGCCTGCTGGGCCTGGCGCTGGCCTGCGCGGTGGTGTTCATCCTCTGGCAGCGGCGCCAGGCCCGGCGCGGCGACATGCCGCTCATGCACCCGGACCTGTTCGCCTTCCGCTCCTTCGCCATGGGCAGCCTGGTGGCCTTCATCTACGGCACGGCCCTGTTCGGCTCCACCTACCTGCTGCCGCTGTACATCCAGATGGCGCAGCAGCTCTCGGCCTCGCACGTGGGCACCATCATGCTGCCGGCCGGCCTGGTGCTGGCGGTGACCATACCGCTGGCGGGCCGCCTGTCGGACCACTGGCCGATCCGCGTGCTGATCTGTCTGGGCCTGGCGCTGCTCGCCGCCTCCTTTGCACTGATGGTGACGATCAGCCTGCACGCCACGCTGTGGCTGCTGGTGGCCTGGGTGGTGCTGGGGCGCATCGGCCTGGGTTTCATCCTGCCTTCGCTGAACAACGGCGCCATGGCCGGCCTGGAGCCGCGCCTGATCTCGCAGGCCTCCAGCGCCATCAACTTCCTGCGCATGCTGGGCGGCGCGGTCGGTGTGAGCCTGTGCGGCATCGTGCTGGAATGGCGCATCGCCGCGCACGGCGACAGCCTGAGCCGCCCCGACAGCAGCCTGGCGCGGCTGGCCGCCTTCGACGAGACCTTCGTGATGCTGGCGCTGATCTGTGCTCTGGCCATGCTGGCGGCCTGGCAGATGCGCGCGAGCGCACGAACGGAGGTGTAGCGCCATGTGCCAGCTGCTGGGCATGAACTGCAATGTGCCGACCGACGTGCTGTTCAGCTTCGCGGGTTTTGCCGAGCGCGGCGGGCGCACCGATCACCACGGCGACGGCTGGGGCATCGCCTTCTTTGAGGACAAGGGCCTGCGCCATTTTGTCGACCACCAGTCGGCGGCCGAGTCACCCGTGGCCGAGCTGATCCGCCATTACCCGATCAAGAGCCGCAACGTGATCTCGCACATCCGCAAGGCCACGCAGGGCGCGGTGACGCTGGAGAACTGCCACCCCTTCGTGCGCGAGCTCTGGGGGCGTTACTGGGTGTTCGCGCACAACGGCGACCTCAAGGGCTACGCGCCGCGCCTGCACGGCAGCTTTCACCCCGTGGGCCACACCGACAGCGAGCGCGCCTTCTGCTGGCTCATGCAGGAGCTGGCCAAGTCGCACGCCGATGTGCCCAGCGTGGCCGAGCTCACGCTCACGCTGCGCGAGCTGGTGCCGCAGATCTCGAAGCACGGCACCTTCAATTTCCTGCTGAGCAATGGCGAGGCGCTGTGGGCCCATGCCTCCACGAGCCTGTACCACGTGGTGCGCCAGCACCCTTTCGGCAGCGCCACCCTGCGCGATGAGGACCTGAGCATCGATTTCGCCCAGCACGCCGCGCCGGGCGACCGCGTGGCCGTGGTGGTGACCACGCCGCTCACAAGCGATGAAGCCTGGACGCCGCTGGTGCCGGGCGAGCTCAAGGTTTTTGTGAATGGCGCGGCGCTGGCATGAGGCCCGCTGCGCGGGCATGATCTTGCGCCTGCGGCGCATCGATGACGCGGGCTTGCGCCCGCATGACTCAAGTCATCTCGCCATCGAGGCCGCTCAGCGGCGAGGTCATGCGCGCGGCCTCCAGGGCGTCGATGAACATGGCGGCCACGTCGAAGCCGCTCTGGTCGGTGATTTCCTGGAAGCAGGTGGGGCTGGTGACGTTGATCTCGGTCAGGCAGTCGCCGATCACGTCCAGGCCCACCAGCAGCAGGCCGCGGCGGCTGAGCACCGGGCCGATGGCCTCGGCGATCTCGCGGTCGCGGGCGGAGAGCGGCTGGGCCACGCCCTTGCCGCCGGCCGCCAGATTGCCGCGCACCTCGCCGCCTTGCGGGATGCGCGCCAGCGCGTAAGGCACGGGCTGGCCGCCGATGACCAGGATGCGCTTGTCGCCCTGGGCAATGGCAGGCAGGAATTTCTGCACCATCAGGGACTGCGCGCCGTCGCGGTTCAGCGTCTCGATGATGCTGCCCAGGTTCATGCCGTCCTCGCGCACCCGGAAGATGCCCATGCCGCCCATGCCGTCCAGGGGCTTCAGGATGATGTCGCGGTGTTGCGCGTGGAAGTCGCGCACGGCCTGCGCCTCGCGCGTGACCAGGGTCGGCGTGGTGAACTGCGGGAACTCGAGGATGGCCAGCTTTTCCGGGTGGTCACGCAGCGCGCGCGGCTTGTTGAAGACCCGGGCGCCCTCGCGCTCGGCCTGCTCCAGCAGGTGGGTGGCGTAGAAGAACTCGCTGTCGAAAGGCGGGTCCTTGCGCATGATGATGGCGTCGAAGTCGCGCAGCGCGGACTGGCGCTGGGCCGGCGGCAGCGGCGACTCGTGGAACCACTGCTCCTCGTGGCCGGTCAGGCGGATGCGGCGCACATGGGCCTGCACGCCGGTGCTGGCCAGCCAGCTCAGGTGCTGCGGTTCGCAGGCCGCCAGCGTGTGATTGCGGCGCTGCGCCTCGCGCATCATGGCAAAGGTGCTGTCCTTGTAGGTCTTGAACGATTCCAGCGGGTCGGCGACGAAGAGCAGGTTCATGAGTGGCGCGGCAGGGCTTGGGGTGGCTGGAAGTCTCTCACGAAACATCGGAAGACACGCAGCAGGGGCCCGGCAAGCACACGCACCGCCCAGGGGCAAAAGCAAGGACTGGACCAGTCGTCCGACCCGATTACAATGCCCCAGACCTCCAAAGAGCAAGATTCGTGCCTTTATGAAATTCCCACTCCTCCGCCTTCTGCTGTGCGCGGCCTGTGCACTGAACGCGGGCGTGGTCGGTGCCGAGAAGGCCGATGCCAAGAAACCGATGAACATCGAGGCCGACGCCCTGAGGTACGACGACCTCAAGCAGACCAGTGTCTTCAGCGGCAATGTGGTGCTGACCCGGGGCTCCATCATCATCAAGGGCGCGCGCATCGAGGTGCGCCAGGACCCGCAGGGTTACCAGTTCGGCGTGGTGACGGCCGAAGCCGGCCAGCGCGCCTTCTTCCGCCAGAAGCGCGACGGCGAGGACGAATACATCGAGGGTGAGAGCGAGACCATCGAATACGACGGCCGCGCCGACGTGTTCAAGCTGATCAAGGACGCCCGCCTGCGCCGCCTGCGCGGCGCCCAGGTGGCCGATGTGGTGACCGGCAACGTCATCCAGTACAACAGCCTGACCGATGTGTTCACGGTGGACGGCAGTCCGCAAAAGGGCGGCGAGCGTGTGCGCGCCACGCTGACGCCGCGCAGCGAGGCGCCGCAGCCCGCCGCGCCGCGGCCGGCCCTGCCCCTGCGCAACGACGACAGCCTGAGCGGAGGGCGCAAGTGAGCGACAGCCAGCAGTTGGCCGGCACCATCCCGCCCGATTCCCAGTCCGATTCAGCCCTCGCCCAGGACACGCAGCCCGGCGCCGACACCAGCCGCCTGGAGGCGCGCCACCTCAAGAAGTTCTACGGCAGCCGCGAGGTCGTCAAGGACGTCTCGCTGACCGTGCGCAAGGGCGAGGTGGTGGGCCTGCTGGGCCCCAACGGCGCGGGCAAGACCACCTCCTTCTACATGATCGTGGGCCTGGTGCGCGCCAGCGCCGGCGAGATCCGCATCGACGACGAGGCGGTGGAACACATGCCCATCCACCAGCGCGCGCGCCTGGGTCTGAGCTATCTGCCACAGGAGGCATCGATCTTCCGCAAGCTCAACGTCGAGGACAATGTGCGCGCCGTGCTGGAACTGCAGCGCGACGAGGCCGGCCAACCCTTGCGCAAGGACGAGATCGAGCACCGCCTAACGGCCCTGCTGCAGGACCTGCGCGTGGAGTCGCTGCGCGCTTCGCCCGCGCTGGCGCTGTCGGGCGGCGAACGCCGCCGCGTGGAAATCGCGCGCGCCCTGGCCACGCAACCGCGTTTCATCCTGCTGGACGAACCTTTCGCCGGCATCGACCCGATCGCGGTGATCGAGATCCAGCGCATCATCAGCTTCCTGAAAGCGCGCGGCATCGGCGTGCTGATCACCGACCACAACGTGCGCGAGACCCTGGGCATCTGCGACCACGCCTACATCATCAGCGAGGGCCGCGTGCTGGCCCAGGGCACACCGGCCGACATTGTCAACAACGCCGACGTGCGCCGGGTCTACCTGGGCGAGCACTTCAAGATGTGACTATGGCCCCCACGCTCGGCACTGGCGTGTCCTCGCTGGACAGGCCTTCGCGGGACGCGAAGGCTCTTCTGTCCGTCCATGCCTGCGCAGGCAGGCATGGAGCCGCGGCCATCAGCCCCTCGGGGTCCCTCGCGCCTTGGGGCGGCCCGGCGGCGCTCACACCGAACCCTCTGGTTGATCGAATTATTGAGGCTTTCATAAATCATGACAAGCACCTCACATCCGCTCGCCCTGAGCCTGTCGAAGGGCTTCGACAGGCTCAGCCTGAACGGCAGGTGTCATGAATAAAGAAAACATCAATAAGTACACATGAAACAGGGACTGTCGCTGCGGGTCTCCCAGCATCTGGCGCTCACGCCCCAGCTGCAGCAGTCCATCCGTCTCCTGCAGCTCTCCACGCTGGAGCTCAACCAGGAGGTCGAGCAGCTGCTCGACGAAAACCCCTTTCTGGAGCGCGCCGACGACAGCGTCGAACGCGAGGCCCATGGCCTGGAGCGTGCCGATACGCCCGCGGTGCAGGACGAGGCGGAATACGACTACGGCGGCAGTGCGCCGCCCAGTGACGGTCCGGGCGCTGACGCCGCGGTGACCAGCCTGGAGAGCGATGGCAACTGGGACGGCGACGGCAGCGTGGACATTTCGCCCGATGACAGCGAGTGGGGCGGCGACGCCCTGGCGCGCAATGGCGCACGCGAGGACGATGAGGCCGACGCCACCGAGTTGGCGCGCAGCCAGGAATCGCTGCCGGATTTCCTCAAGCGCCAGGCCCTGTCCCTGCGCCTGAGCCCGGAAGACCGCGCGGCGCTGCAGTTCCTGATCGAATCCCTCAACGAGGATGGCTACCTGGAAGACACGCTCGATTCGCTGGCGCGTGGCCTGGCCGGCGAGGCGGGCGAGCATCTCGAAGCGCTGGTCGAGCACTTCGAGATCGCCTTGCGCATGCTGCAAAGCCTGGAGCCCACGGGCGTGGGCGCGCGCAACATGAGCGAATGCCTGCGCCTGCAGTTGTTGGCCCTGCAGGCCGAAACGATGCGGGGCGCGGCGGCCTTGCCGGAGCCGGCGGTGGTGGCGCAGGCCCTGCGCATGGTGGAGCAGCCGCCCGAGTTGCTGGCGCGGCGCGACCTCAAGAAGCTGGCCCAGCTCTGCGGCGGCAGCGACGCCCTGACGCGCGAGGCCCTGGGCCTGGTCGCCCGGCTGGAGCCCAAGCCGGGCCGGCGCTTCGTCAACGTCGAGCGCAACATCATCGTGCCCGACGTGCTGGTCGTGCGCAGCGGCAGTGGGGCGCAGACCCGTTTTCGCGTGCAACTCAACCCGGACATCATGCCGCGCCTGCGCGTGCACGACATCTATGCCAACGCGCTCAAGGGCCACAAGGCCGGCGGCCGCGAGGGCGACAACTACGCCGCCTTGCAGCAGCGCCTGCAGGAGGCGCGCTGGTTCATCAAGAACATCCAGCAGCGTTTCGACACC
>JAGWTL010000126.1 GCA_028869035.1 Burkholderiales bacterium
TTCGACAAGATCAACTTCCTGATGGACGCCACCGTCGGTTTCATCAACATCAACCAGAACAAGATCATCAAGATCTTCTCGGTGGCCAGCGTGGCCCTGCTGCCGCCCACGCTGATCGCCAGCATCTACGGCATGAACTTCCAATCCATGCCGGAGCTGAGGCAGAGCTGGGGCTACCCCTATGCGCTGGGGCTGATGGTGGCCAGTGCGCTGGTGCCGATGTGGTACTTCCGCAGGCGGGGTTGGTTGAAGTGAACCGGCGCAGCCGGTTCACTTCATGACGAAATGACCTCGCCGCTGCGCGGCTTCGATGACGGCGCCTGCGGCGCCATGACTTTGTTTGTCATGCAGGCGCGAGGTCATTTCGTCATCCGCCGCACGAACTCGTCGATGATCGCGAGCGCGTAGCGGCTGGCGACTTCGGTGACGAACTTCGGAAAGTCGACGTGGGCCGTGTCGTCGGCGCGGTCGGAGATGGTGCGCACGGCGGCGTAGGGGATGGCGTAGTCATGGCAGACCTGGGCCACGGCGGCGCCTTCCATCTCCACGGCCAGCGGGGCGTGGCCGGCCTCGCTGAGTGCTGCACGCAACTGGCGCGCCTCCTCTGCGGCCGAGACGAAGCGGTCGCCGCTGGCGATCAGGCCATGGTGCACCGTGGCTGGCAAGCCGAGATGGCTCAGGCCGGCGCGGGTCGCGGCCAGCAGGGCCTCGCTCATGACGGCGTCACAGGCAAAACGCTCGCGACCGTAGAGGGGGATCTGGTAGCGCGGGAACAAGGGCGAGGCGTCCATGTCGTGCTGCACGAACGCCTGCGCCACCACCACGTCGCCCACCTGCACGCCGGGGGCGATGCCGCCGGCCACGCCGGTGAAGACCAGGCGCTGCGCGCCGAAGGCCTCGATCAGGGTGGTGGTCGTGGTGGCCGCGGCCACCTTGCCGATACGCGAGAGCGCCAGCACAACGGGTGTGCCATGCAGCTCGCCGAGCCAGAACTCGCGCCCGGCACGGTTCACGCGCTGCGGGCGCTGCAAGCGCTCGAGCAGGCCCCGCTGCTCCTCGGCCAGGGCGCTGAGGACGGCCGTGGTCACTGGAGTCATGATCCCCGTTCAGGCTGAGCTTGTCGAAGCCACGCGAGCCCAACGACCGGCTCAGGGCGAACGGTAAACGGCCTTATTTCGCGTCCCGGAGTTCGCGGCGCAGGATCTTGCCCACCGGGGTCTTGGGCAGATCGGTGCGGAACTCGATCACGCGCGGCTGCTTGTAGCCGGTCATGTTCTCGCGGCACCAGGCGCGCACCTTCTCCTCGGTCAGCGAAGGATCCTTCTTCACGATCACGAGCTTGACGGCTTCGCCGGTCTGGGCGTCGGCCACGCCCACACAGGCGCACTCCAGCACGCCGTCGAGCTTGGCCACCACGTCCTCGACCTCGTTGGGATAGACGTTGAAGCCGCTGACCAGAATCATGTCCTTCTTGCGGTCGACGATGCGGAAGAAGCCGCGCTCGTCCATGATGCCCACGTCGCCGCTCTTGAACCAGCCGTCGGCCGTCATGACCTTGGCGGTCTCGTCGGGGCGCTGCCAGTAGCCGGCCATGACCTGCGGGCCCTTGATGGCGATCTCACCCGCTTGGCCCTGGGGCACGTCGCGGCCCTCGTCGTCGATCTTCATCCAGGTGCTGGGCAGCGGCACCCCGATGGTGCCGGTGTATTCGGTGGCCGTCACCGGGTTGCAACTGGCCGAGGGGCTGGTCTCGGACAAGCCGTAGCCCTCGCAGATCGGGCAGCCGGTCTTCTCGAACCACTTCTGCGCCACCGCGCCCTGCACGGCCATGCCGCCGCCGACCGAGACCTTGAGGTTGCTCCAGTCCACCTTGTTGAAGTCGGGGTGGTTGGCCAGGCCGTTGAAGAGCGTGTTGACCGCCGGGAAGCTGTGGAAGGTGTGCTTGGACAGCTCCTTGAGCACGGCCGGCAGGTCGCGCGGGTTGGGAATGAGGATGAGCTTGCCGCCCGTGCGCATGGACAGCATCATGCCCACCGTGAAAGCGAAGATGTGGTACAGCGGCAGGGCGCACACGCCCGTGGGCTGCTGGCCGGCCGGGATCTTCTTCATGGCCGGGCTGTTCCAGATCTCCGACTGCAGGACGTTGGCAATCACATTGCGATGCAGCAGCACGGCGCCCTTGGAGACACCCGTGGTGCCGCCGGTGTACTGCAGCACGGCCACGTCGTCGGGTTTGATCGCGGGCTGGCGCAGCGTGCCGCGCTCGCCCCTGGTCACCGCCTCATTGAAGCGCACGGCAGCGGGCAGGCTGAAGGGCGGCACCAGCTTCTTGACCTTGCGCACCACGAGGTTGACCAGCGCGCCCTTGAGCAGGCCCAGGCGGTCACCCATGGCGCACAGCACCACGTGCTTGACGGGGGTGGCGGCGATGCACTTCTCCAGCGTGTGGGCGAAGTTCTCGATGATGACGATGGCTTTCGAACCGGAGTCCTTGAGCTGGTGCTCCAGCTCGCGCGCCGTGTACAGCGGGTTGACGTTGACCACCACATAACCGGCGCGCAGGATGGCGGCCACGGCCGCCGGGTACTGCGGCACATTGGGCATCATGATGGCGACGCGGTCGCCCTGGGCCAGGCCCAGGCCCTGCAGATAGGCGGCGAAGGCGCGGCTCAGGCGGTCGGTCTCGCCGAAGCTCACGTCCTTGCCCATGAAACTGTAGGCGCTACGGTCGGCGTACTGGCGGAAGCTCTCCTCCATCAAGGCCACCAGCGAGGTGTAGGGCGAAGAGGGCAAATCGGCCGGCACCCCCTCGGGGTAGCTCTTGAGCCAGAGTCGGTCGGTCATGGTCAGGTCTCCTGTCGATCTTGTTGCTTCACGGCCCAAAAAAAAGACCGTGCCGGGTAAATCGGCACGGTCGTGCTTTTCCCTTTCGGGAGATTATGCCTCGTCAGCTCTTGAGAGCAATCAGCACCTCATCAAGCATCTTCTTGGCGTCGCCGAAGAGCATGCGGTTGTTGTCCTTGTAGAACAGGGGGTTGTCCACACCGGCGTAGCCCGAGGCCATGGAGCGCTTCATGACGATGGAGGTCTTGGCCTTCCAGACTTCCAGCACCGGCATGCCGGCGATCGGGCTGCTCGGGTCGTCCTGCGCGGCCGGGTTCACGATGTCGTTGGCGCCGATGACCATGGCGACGTCGGTGCCGCCGAAGTCATCGTTGATCTCGTCCATCTCCATCACGATGTCGTAAGGTACCTTGGCCTCGGCCAGCAGCACGTTCATGTGGCCCGGCATGCGGCCGGCCACCGGATGGATGCCGAAGCGCACGTTCACACCCTTCTCGCGCAGGGTCTTGGTGATCTCGTACACCGTGTGCTGGGCCTGGGCCACCGCCATGCCGTAACCCGGCACGATGATCACGCTCTTGGCCTCGCGCAGCAGCTCGGCGGTGTCGGCGGCCGTCACCGGCACGACCTCACCTTGCGGCGCTGCGGCCTCGCCCGACTTGGCAGGCGCAGGCGCGCCGGAGCCGAAGCCGCCGGCGATCACGCTGATGAAGTTGCGGTTCATCGCGTTGCACATGATGTAGGACAGGATGGCGCCCGAGGAGCCCACCAGCGCGCCCGTCACGATCAGCAGGTCGTTGGACAGCATGAAACCGGTGGCCGCGGCGGCCCAGCCCGAGTAGCTGTTGAGCATGGACACCACCACGGGCATGTCCGCGCCGCCGATGGCCATCACCATGTGCACGCCGAACAGCAGGGCGATCACCGTCATCACGATCAGCGGCGTCATGCCCTGGGCCACGGTGGGCGCGTGGATGAATTCGCGGCCGAACCAGATCACGATCAGCAGGGCGGCCAGGTTGAGCCAGTGGCGCGCGGGCAGCAGCAGCGGCTTGCCACCGATCTTGCCGTTGAGCTTGCCGAAGGCGATCAGCGAGCCCGAGAAAGTGACCGCGCCGATCAGGATGCCGATGTAGATCTCCACCTCGTGAATGATCTTTTCAGTGCCGGTGAATTGCACCGAGGTGTCGACGTAGCTGGCGAAACCGACCAGGCAGGCGGCCAGACCGACCAGGCTGTGCATCAGCGCGACCAGCTCGGGCATCTGCGTCATCTTCACCACCTTGGCGGCGTAGAGACCGATGCCGCCGCCGATCACCAGGGCCACGATGATCCAGGCGATGCCGGAGGGGCCGACACGCGGGCCGAAGATGGTCGCCAGCACGGCCAGCGCCATGCCGACCATGCCGAACAGGTTGCCGCGGCGCGAGGTTTCCGGGTTGGACAGGCCACCCAGGCTCAGGACGAAGAGGATGGCGGCGCCGATATAGGCCACCGTAGCGAGACTTTGGGACATGATCGTCTTTCCTTCTTGTTCTTGTCTCTTACTTGCGGAACATGGCGAGCATGCGACGGGTCACGGCGAAACCGCCGAACATATTGACCGCCGTCAGCACGATGCCGGCAAAGGCCAGCCAGCGGATCAGCTCGTCCGGACGGCCGGCGGCGCCGGCCTCGGGCGGCGCGATCTGCACCAGCGCGCCGATGGCGATGATGCTGGAGATCGCGTTGGTCACGCTCATCAGCGGCGTGTGCAGCGCAGGCGTCACGTTCCAGACCACCATGTAGCCGATGAAGCAGGCCAGCACGAAGACCGTGAAGTGGCCCAGGAAGGCCGCCGGCGCGTAGGCGCCGATGAACCAGAAGGCCAGCGCGGCCACGGCGAAGAGGATGGCCAGGTTCTTGGCCGGCAGCGGTGCGCTGCTGCCATGGCCGTGGCCACCCTTTTTCTCGGCCGCCGGGGCCGCCGGCTTCGGGACAGGCACGGCCGCCGGTTTCAGCGGCGGGGCGGGCCAGGTGATGCTGCCGTCCTTGACGACCGTCAGGCCGCGGATGGCATCGTCTTCCATATTGACGTTGGCGACACCGTCCTTGGCCTTGCACAGCTCCTCGGCCAGGCGGAACAGGTTGGTGGCGTAGAGCGTCGAGGACTGCTTGGCCAGGCGCGAGGCCAGGTCCGTGTAGCCGACGATGGTCACGCCGTGTTTCACCACGGCCTGGCCCGGCTCGGTCAGCTCGCAGTTGCCGCCCTGCTCGGCCGCCATGTCCACGATCACACTGCCCGGCTTCATGGAACGCACCATCTCGGCGGTGATGAGCTTGGGCGCGGGCTTGCCCGGGATCAGGGCGGTGGTGATGATGATGTCGACTTCGCGGGCCTGCTTCGCGTACATCTCGCGCTGCGCCTGCTGGAAACCTTCGCTCATGACCTTGGCGTAACCGCCGCCGCCCGAGCCTTCTTCTTCGTAGTCCACCTTGACGAACTCGCCGCCCAGGGACACGACCTGGTCGGCCACTTCGGCGCGCGTGTCATTGGCGCGCACGATGGCGCCCAGGCTGGCTGCGGTGCCGATGGCGGCCAGGCCGGCCACGCCGGCGCCGGCGATGAAGACCTTGGCCGGCGGCACCTTGCCTGCGGCCGTGATCTGGCCGTTGAAGAAACGACCGAAGGCGTTGGCCGCCTCGATGACCGCGCGGTAACCGCTGACACCGGCCATGGAGGTCAGGGCGTCCATCTTCTGGGCCCGGCTCAGCGTGCGCGGCAGGGCGTCGATGGCCAGCACGGTCGCCTTGCGCGCGGCCAGCTGCTGCATGAGTTCGGGGTTCTGCGCCGGCCAGACGAAGCCGATCAGGGCGCCGCCCTCGCGCAGCAAGGCCACTTCGGCCTGGCTCGGGGGACGCACCTTGAACACGATGTCCGATGCCGCCCACAGCGCCGCAGCGCCCTGGATGACTTCGGCGCCCGCGGCGCGGTAGGTCTCGTCGCTGAAGTTGGCGGCCTCACCGGCGCCGGACTCGACCGCCACCCGGAAACCGAGCTTGATCAGCTTCTCGACGACTTCGGGAACCGTCGCAACCCGCTTTTCGCCCGGGAAGGTTTCCCGTGGTACCCCGATGCGCTGCACCGCTGTGGCTGTGCCTGCTTGCATGAAAATCTCCTGGAGTTTTATAAATTGTCACGCGGGCTGGCTCCTCGGAGCAGCCCGATACACGACTAGCTTACCCGAGAAATTCTCATCCCCCAGGCATAAGCTTCATAACTATTTCCCGGCCGATTCATAATCACCGACCATGAACACCCGTTGGAAACCCAGCGTCACCGTGGCCGCCATCATCGAGCGCGATGGCCGTTTTCTGCTGGTCGAGGAAGAAACCGCCGAAGGCCTGAAGCTCAACAACCCGGCCGGCCATCTGGACCCGGGTGAGTCGCCTGTGGATGGCTGCGCGCGCGAAGCGCTTGAGGAAACCACCCATCGCTTCAAACCCACCCACTTGCTGGGCGTCTACCTCTCGCGCTTCCAGCGCCCGCGGACCGATGGCCCTGTCGAAGACATCACCTACCTGCGTTTCGCCTACACCGGGGAGCTGGGCGACGTGGTGCCGGGCCGCACGCTGGACACCGGCATCCTGCGCACGGTCTGGATGAGCCCCGAGGAAATCCGCGCCAGCGTCGCGCGGCATCGCAGCCCCCTGCTGCTGCGCTGCATGGAAGACCATCTGCGCGGCCGGCGTTACCCGCTGGAGCTGGTCTACACCGACGCCACCGTGCAGTTGCTGCAAAGCTGAGCCTCAGCCGCGCGTCACTTCGCCTTCCAGCGTGTCGCCCTGCAGATAAAGGCGCAGATTGCGCAGGAAGAGTTCGGCACCGCGCTGGCGGGTGCCCAGGGAGGCCGAGGCGCTGTGCGGTGTCATCAGCACATGGGGCAGGCTCCACAACGGGGACTCGGGCGGCAGCGGCTCCTGGGCAAACACGTCCAGGTAGGCCCCCAGCAGATGACCGCTGGCCAGCGCGGCGATCAGGGCGGCTTCGTCGACGATTTCGCCGCGTGCGATGTTCACCAGACCCGCGCCCCGCGGCAGCAGGGCCAGACGGCGCGCGTTGACCAGGTGGCGCGTCTGCTCGCTCAGCGGACAGGCCAGCACCAGCCAGTCGCAGCGAGGCAGCAGGCCGTCGATGGCCTCCAGGCCCAGCACCTCGTCGAAAAACTCGGCCCGCTGCACCTGACGGCGCAGGCCGATGGTGCGCACGCCCAAGGCCTGCAGCCCACGGGCGATCCGCGTGCCGATGTGGCCCACGCCCACGATCACCGCGGTCTGCCCGCCCAGGTCATGCGACAGGTCCTGGTCCCGGATGGGAGCCCACTCGCGCTGCTGCTGCGCACCCAGCCAGTGCGGGAAGCCGCGCGCGAGCATCAGCAGCCCGGTCAGCGCGTTCAGAGCCACCGGCTCGGCATTGGTGCCCGCAGCCGTGGTGATGCGCACGCCGCGTTGTTTCGAGGGCTGGTACACGGGGTGGTCGAGACCGGCGGACACCAGCTGCAGCCACTTGAGATCCGGCGCCGCATCGATCAAAGACCAGAAAGCCTGCCCCTGCGGGCTGCGGTGCTTGGCCAGCGTTCCTTCCCAGATGTCGCGCGAATAAAAAGCCACCTCGATGCTGGCGATCTGCTGCGCCGTGTAGCCCGCGTCCGGCTCGAAGTGCAGCAACTCCAGACGGCCCGGCGCCATCGCCAAGATCTCCGCCAGGGGCGCCTGGTAGTCGACGGCGATCTGCCGGGAGATCAGGAGGCTGGCGCTCATGCTCAGAGGCTGGTGAGGCGCAGGTCCGTGACCTGCAGCCGCTCCATCTGCCAGAGTTGCGCCAGCAGCTCGGCCGCCGCCTCGGCGCCGATGACCGGCGAGGCCAGTTCGGTGAACTTGTCCCTGATGTCCGCATCGCTGAGCGGAGCTTCCGGGTCGCCCTTGCGGCAGGGCGCGTACTGCTCGATCACACGGCCGTCGCGCAGGGTGATGACGATGCGCGCGGCGCGCAGGGCCGGGAAACCGGCGCTGAGCTGCGGGTCGGCCACGAGTT
>JAGWTL010000002.1 GCA_028869035.1 Burkholderiales bacterium
GATTGCGGAAGTGTCCGCCCGTTTCACCCTGGATGCGATGCCCGGCAAACAAATGGCCGTGGACGCCGACCTGAATGCTGGCCTGATCGACGAGAAGGAAGCCAAGCGCCGTCGCGCCGAAATTGGTGAGGAAGCCGAATTCTTTGGCTCGATGGACGGTGCCTCGAAGTTCGTACGGGGCGACGCGGTTGCCGGCATCCTGATCCTGCTGATCAACATTTTCGGCGGCTTCACGGTAGGCGTGCTACAGCACGACCTGACCGCCAGCCAGGCCGCCAACACCTACATTCTGCTGGCAGTGGGTGATGCGCTGGTGGCCCAGATCCCCGGACTGCTGATCTCTGTCGCAGCCGCCATGGTGGTGTCACGCGTTGGTAAGGACAAGGACATCGGCAAACAGATCGTGGGCCAGATGTTTGTATCGCCGCGCGTGTTGGGTATCACCGCCTGCATCATGTTCATCCTGGGGGTGATCCCCAACATGCCGCACTTCGTGTTCCTGACCATTGCGGCGATCCTGGCATGGGGCGCCTGGACACTGGCCCACCGCCCACCGCCTGAGGTAGTCAAGGAAGTTGCCGCGCCAGCCCCCAACGAAGGAGAGGCATCCTGGGACGACCTGCAACCCGTGGATCAGCTCGGCCTGGAGTTGGGTTATCGCCTGATAGCACTCGTGGACAAGAACCGCCAGGGAGACCTGCTTAACCGCATCAAGGGCGTGCGTCGCAAATTTGCGCAGGAGGTCGGATTCCTTCCCCCTCCAGTCCACGTACGCGATAACCTGGAGCTCAAGCCCAGCGCCTACCGCATCACCTTGCGGGGTGTGATTGTGGGGGAAGGCGAGGCCTTCCCCGGCATGTACCTGGCCATCAACCCGGGTGGTATCACGACGCCCCTGATCGGCACCGCCACCACGGATCCCGCCTTCGGTTTGCCCGCACACTGGATTGACGAACGCCAGAAGGAAGCAGCGCAAATGGCCGGGTTTACCGTGGTTGATTCCGAGACCGTGATGGCCACCCATTTGTCACACTTGATGCAGGTTCAGGCCTCCAGATTGCTGAGCCGGACAGAGACACAACAACTGGTGGAACACGTGGCAAAACTTGCGCCCAAACTGATTGAGGAAGTGGTTCCCAAGATGGTTTCCGTTGCCGTCTTTCAGAAGGTGCTGCAGCTGCTGCTGGACGAAGCCGTCCACATCCGCGACATCCGCACCATCATCGAATCGATTGCCGAACACGCGACTACCACGGTAGATCCCGTAGAACTCGCCAAGCGCGTACGCGTGGCACTGTCACCCGCGATCGTGCAGCAGATCTACGGCCCGACCAAGGAACTGAACGTCATCGCCATCGACCCGGCACTGGAGCGGCTGCTGATGCAGGCGCTGGCCAACAACGCTGGGCCAGCACTGGATCCCGGTGTAGCCGACATGCTGTCGCGCCATGCGGCAGAGACAGCAATGAAGCAGGAAGAAGTGGGCGTACCGGCCTGCCTGCTGGTGCCCGATGCCATCCGCAATTCCATTGCTCGCCTGGTCCGCCGCGTAGCGCCACGCCTGCAAGTGCTCTCGCACAGCGAAATCCCAGAAACCCACACCATCCGCATTGGCCCCATCCTTAAAGGTGCAGCATGAACATCCAACGCTTTACCGCAGCCACTTCCCGCGAAGCCCTTGCCAAAGCCCGTATGGCCTTTGGCGACAGCACACTGATCCTGTCCAACCGGCCTACGGAACATGGCGTGGAAGTTGTCGCAACAGCCGAAGAAACCCTGGCGGCACTGGATCAGGATGCTGGTCCGGGCAACCCACGGCGCGCTGCGTTTGCACAGCGCGCAGCAGAGCCTCTGAGCTACAAGGATGTGGCCACCAAAGTCGAAGAAGACGCTGCCCAGCTGGCCATGAGCACCCTGTCGTTCCAGGACTACGTCCGCGAACGCATGGCCAAGAAGCGGGCCGAGGCGGCCCAGGCCGCGGCACAGGATGAACCACCGGCACGCCAGCTGCCACGCATTATTCCGCCCGATCCCGGCCCGCAGAAGCCCAAACCCGTCCAGATCCGCAAGCCCGAGCCGCAACCTGCGGCGATGCCGGCCGGCATCGCCCAGGAACTGCACGCCATGAAAGCCATGATCGAAGACCGCTTCAACACGCTGAACTGGCTGGGCCAGGCGCGCCAGAATCCGATCCAGTCCAATCTGATGCTGCGCCTGATTCGCGCCGGCTATTCCCCTGCCCTGTCCCGCACCATTCTGGAAAAGCTGCCGGAAAATCTGGATGCCAATGAGGCCGGACGCTGGGTCGTGGATGTGCTGGAGCGCAACGTGCGCACCGACGCCCGAAGCGCGAGCCTCACGGAAGAAGGCGGTACCTTCGCCCTGATCGGTGCCACCGGAGTTGGCAAGACCACCACCGCCGCCAAACTGGCCGGCATGTGCGCACTGCGCCACGGTGCGGCCAGTGTGGGCCTGATCACGCTGGACGCCTACCGGGTCGGTGCACAAGAGCAATTGCGCGCCTACGGAAAGATGCTGGGTGTGGTGGCTCACCTGGCGCATGACAAGGCGGCATTGCAGGATCTGCTGGGCCTGTTGTCCAACAAGAAAATGGTCCTGATCGACACCACGGGTCTGGCCCCACGCGATCCGCGCAAGCTGGAAATGATGGAACTGCTGGACCTGCCAGGCATCAAGCGCCTGCTGGTGCTCAATGCGGGCGGCCATGGCGATACGCTGGACGACACGGTGGCCGGATTCAAGACCGCTGGGCCACAGCAGGTGATCCTTTCCAAAATCGACGAAGCCGTCAAACTCGGTCCTGCAATCGACGCCTGCATCCGGCACCAGCTGGTGGTACGCGGGGTCACCAATGGCCAACGCGTCCCGGAGGACTGGGAAGCTGCCGACTCCGGCAAGCTGGTCCGCGCCTCCCTGCGCGTGACCGGAGCCTCGGCCTACGACCCCCAGGCTTCGGATTTGGGCTTCATCTTCAGCCGCTCCAGTGGCGACACCCCATCGGAAGTTCTGCATGCTTGACTTTCAGGTCCACCAGGCCAGCGGCCTGCAGGCCCTTGCGGCGCTGCGCGGCCCGCAGCTGATCGCTATGGTGAGCCACGGTGACGAGCAGTCCGACATGCCCGTCCTGTGGAAACTGTGCTCTGCCTATCTGGAATTGGGTTACTCCGTCACCGTACTGGACGCCACCAAAACGGAAAGCCCCGCTGAGCCTGGTTTGATCCGTTTGCTGGACGATGGTTTCTGGCCTGGCGGCAACAGCCGCCCGGAGGCCGCATGGCAAATCCTTCCGTCGGCGCGGGGCCTGCAAGAACTGCTCACCCGCACCAGTGGGACCGGTGTGTCCTGGCCACAATTGGCGCCGTTGTTTGACGACGACTCCGTGGTACTGGTCTACGCAAAGCCAGAAATCCTGGCAGCTTTGCTGCGTGACAGCGGCACACGTCCATTGCTTGCGGTATCCTCCAGCAAGAACGCGCTGCTGACCAGTTATCTGGCACTGAAGAGGCTGTTGATCGATGGCCGGGTGGAACCTACCATAGTTAATGTCAGTGGAATCGGCAGTACCGATGCGGAGAACACCTTGCCCACGCCCGTCGCTGTCAATCTGGCGGAATGCGCCCGCAACTTTCTGGGGTACCAGGTCCGGATGCTGCGGATTTTGCCGCAACAGCGGGGAGCCGCACGGGACTATGATCTGAAGCCATTGGCCTCGCGCCTGTTGGAATCCGGCCTGACACTGGGTGCAAAAGCCGTCACCCCGCAGGCACCACGCACCGAGGCATTTGCAGGAACCCATTGATGTACACGGCAAAAGGCCAACTCGATCGCAACGCGCTGATCAAGCAATACCAGCCATTGGTGCGCCGGTTGGCGCACCACATGATGGCCAAGCTGCCCGCCAGTGTGGATGTGGATGACTTGATCCAGGTGGGTCTGATCGGCCTTTCGGATGCTCTGACCCGGTTTGAGGCCTCACAGGGAGTGCAGTTCGAGACCTTCGCCACGCAGCGTATTCGCGGTGCGATGCTGGACGAATTGCGCGACAACGACTGGATGTCGCGCGGTTCGCGCAAGAGCCAGAAGGAAATTGAAGTGGCAATGCGCAAGCTAGAGCACAAGCTGGGGCGCAGTCCGGCCGAATCCGAAATCGCCGCGGAGCTGGGCATGAGCCTGGCCGACTACCAGTCCCTGCTGGGCAAGGTGCGTGGCACACAGCTGGTGTACCTGGAAGACATGTCACGCGGTGGAGAAGAAGATGACACCTTCCTGGATCGCCATGTCGCCGACGCCGACGCCGACCCGCTCAACATGTTGCGTGACCAGCGCTTGCGTCAGGGCTTGATTCAGGCGATCAAGACATTGCCCGAACGCGAGCAGTACATCATGAGCATGTACTACGAGCAGGACATGAACCTCAAGGAAATCGCCGCCGTGCTGGGCATCACCGAATCGCGCGTGTGCCAGCTGCACAGCCAGTCGATTGCGCGGTTAAGGGCGAAGATGCGCTCGCATTGAGGGCCATGTACCTCAACAAAAAGGGCTGCGTGATGCAGCCCTTTCTTTTGCGCGCGAGAAATTTACGGCCGCAGAATCGCCGATTCACTTGCACTCTATAACCAGCGTGTGTTCCGGAGTTGCGATAGTTCCACTCCCATAGACTGGCACCGCGATGGTTCCAGTTGCGCGATCGATGATCACGTAACCAGACGGGCAAATTTCGCCAGATTTTTTGTAGCAGGCGTCTAAAGCGTCGCCACAACGCATGGAATACGCGGCCTTCCCATTTGGTCCGACGAACTGTTGTGGATCGATCACTGTGCAGGCCGCAAGCAAAAGTAGTGGGGCGAGATGTCTAAGCTTCATCGGGGCTTCCTCTCTTCGGCATCCAAGTGCCTAATTTGTATCCGCAATAAGTCTGCAGGTCAAAAGACCCCCAACCCATCCGCACACAAAAAAGGCTGCCCACGGCAGCCCTTGTGTCGGGAGCGCTTCAGCTCAGGCTGAAAACGCCTTGTAGCTGCTGGCGCGACCGACCGGCGCATAGGTGCTCTTGCGCGTGGCCGGCACCAGGGCGTTGAGGGCGCTTTCGACCATCACGCTGCGGCGGATCAGGTTTTCGCGCTGGATGGACAGCAGGCCGGCCAGCTTCTTGAGACGAACACGCAGTTCCGGGCCGGCCTGCTGCGGCCCGCCCATCTGTTCCATGAAGGCGGCAAAGTCGCCGGCGGCCTGCCTGAGCCCCTGGCTGGCGCCTTCCAGCGCCCGCGGCTCACCGGTGGCCACGGCCGCCGCCACGGCCTCACACTGCAATTCGATCAGCAAGAGCGGTTTTTCAATTTCGGCGGGCAGCATGGGTTCTTTCCATAGGGGATCAGTTCTGCGTGCGGTTCAGCATTTCCTGGGCGTTGGACAGCAATTTGTCGGCGATCACTTCGGGGTTGACGACATAGGTGCCGTCCTTGATGGCCTGACGCACCGCATTGACCTTCTCGGTATCGATGTCGGCAGCTTCGCTGCGGTTGGCCTGTTCCAGGCTGCGCACCGTGGTGGAGACGGTGACCGCCACGCCGCTGGAACTGGCCGTGCTGGTGGCCGTAGCCGCCGCTTCCTTTTTCGCAGGTGCAGCCGCGCCGGACGCCGCTGCCGGCGGTGTCGAAACTTTGGGCAAGTCTGCCGGTTGACCTACTTTCATCGCGTTCTCCAAAACTGCCGCAGGTAGAAGCTACCCGCCGGAAGGGCATGCTTTGCCCCGTACGTTGGGTATCGGCAGCATCATGACTGACTTGAGGCTTTTCTCCGCTTTTCCTGCGTTTGACGCGCTCACATCTCGACCTGGACAGTACGGGCATCCAGAACCGTGGCAGTAAGCACGCGCCCACTATCCATACGAACCTTGGCCAGCTGGCCTACCACCCCCGGCGACAGGGCCTGGGCCTGGGAACTGATCTGGAAACCCCCGCCCTGCACCAGCACCCGCACCTGGGCGCCGGCCTGGAAGACCTGGGCGGGGCGCACCATGTTCTGGCGCAGGGTCTGGCCGGTGCCCAGGGCGCGGGCGGCCACCTGGCCC
Source organism: Burkholderiales bacterium (assembly GCA_028869035.1). Taxonomy (GTDB): domain Bacteria; phylum Pseudomonadota; class Gammaproteobacteria; order Burkholderiales; family Burkholderiaceae_C; genus Hylemonella. The sequence continues at coordinate 6,092 of JAGWTL010000002.1, forward strand.
TGCCAATCACCCGGCCCGGCCAGCGCGGGGCTGGGCTCGGCCGCCCAATCCACCTCGGCCAGCATCACATCGTCGGCCTCCAGGGCACGGCCCGGCGCCACGTCACGGCGCAGCACCCAGGCCGATCCGGTGGCCTTGACGCTCACCGGCATGAAAACATTCCAGCGCACGGCGCCGTCCAGGCAGCGCAGGCCGATGCGGCCCTGGCCCCAGAGACGGCTGCCCGGCGGCAGATAGGCTTCGACGCGCGCGCAGGGGGCCAGCTTCAGGCGGCTGTCCAGCGCCCCCAGCGTGGCCTGCAGGCGCACGGGTTGTCCGATGCGGGTCGCCTGGGTGGACAGGGCCTGGTCCACCCAGCGCTGCGCCAGCGCCGGCAACTGGGCCTCGCCGCTCACGGCCTGGGCCTGGGCCGGCAGCTGGACACAAGTCCAGGCGAGCAGGGCCAGCGCGGCGCGGGTCCACATCGTTCTGCCTGTCTGATTCACCTGCATGAGTTGCGTCTCCTGTCCGAGCGTCGTCGTGGGGTGTTACAAAAAAGTGCTCAGGACTCCACCCACATTGCCGACTATACGTACAGGCCCAGCGCGTAAAGCCGGCAAATGCGCAGCTTTCCCCCTGTATTTCGGGGGCTCGATCATTCAAGTTCTTCCCATAATTTCCGTACGGGGTCCCAGCCAGCACCCGCCCCAGGGGCCCCACCGACCGCAGAGGTGATCACCATGTTCGACAAACTGACCGGCACACTGGACTTCCACGGCAAGGCCCTGGTGCTGCGCGCCGAACGCCAGCGCACCATCGCCAGCAACATCGCCAATGCCGACACCCCGGGCTACGTGGCCCGTGACTTCAATTTCCGCGAGGCCATGAGCCAGGCCCTCGACAGCTCCAGCGCCGCCGGTCTGGCCCAGCCCACGGCCAGCGCGCCCGACCCGCGCCACCTGCCGCTCACGGCCAGCGGCAGCGCGCTGGGCTCCAAGCTCGGCTACGGCGTGCAGACCCAGCCGGCCATGGACGGCAACAGCGTGGACCTGGACCGCGAGCGCGGCAATTTCGTCGACAACGCGGTGCGCTATGAATCCACCCTGCGTTTCATTAACGGCACTTCGCGCACGATCTTGAGCGCGATCTCCGGCCAATAAGGCACAGACCAGCCGCTGAACCGGCATAAGAAAGACACATCATGTCCATGTTCTCCATCTTCGGGGTTTCGGGCAGCGCGATCAGCGCGCAGTCCCAGCGTCTCAACGTGGTGGCCAGCAACCTGGCCAATGCCGACGCCGTGGCCGGCCCCGACGGCCAGACCTACAAGGCCCGCCAGGTGACCTTCGAAACCGTGCTGATGGACTCCGCGTCCTCGGCCGGCGTCAAGGTCAGCAGCATCAAGGAAGACCAGACCCCGGCACGCCGTGTGTTCGAACCCACCCACCCCTCGGCCGACGCCGAAGGCTACGTGAGCCACTCCAACGTGAACCCGGTGGAGGAGATGGTCAACATGATCTCGGCCTCACGCTCCTACCAGAACAACGTCGAAGTCATGAACACCGCCAAGACCCTGCTGCTCAAGACGCTGCAGCTCGGCCAGTAAACGGACCGCGCGGGACAACACCATGGTCACCAGCGTCAGCAACACCAGCAGCCCGACGGCCACGTCGTCGGGCAAGACGACCAACGATGCAGCCTCGATGCAGGACCGCTTCCTCAAGCTGCTGGTCGCGCAGATCAACAACCAGGATCCGCTCAACCCGATGGACAACGCGCAGATGACCACGCAGATGGCACAGATCAACACGGTCAACGGCATCCAGCAGGTCAACGAAACGCTCCAGGGCATGGCCAGCCAGTTTGCGTCCATGCAGGTGCTGCAGGCCGCATCGCTGGTCGGACACCAGGTGCTGCTGCCTGGCAGCGCCCTGACTCGCGACGCCACCACGGGCATGGTCGGCTCGGCCTTCGATCTGGGCGCCAACGCCTCGCAAGTGAAGATCGAGATCCTCTCGCCGGTCGGCGACGTGCTCGGAACCATCAATTCAAGCGCCATGGCCGCCGGGCGCCATTTCTTCAGCTGGGACGCCTCGGCTTACGGAAACTACACCAGCCTGAGCTACCGCATCACCGCCGACAACGGACAGCAGAGCGTGGCAGCGACGCCCTACACCACCGACAAGGTGCTTGCCGTGGGCGCCTCCAACGGCTTGGTGTCGGTTGACCTCCAGAGCGGCGCCAGCGTTCCCTATTCACGCATCACCGCCATCCTCTAACAAACCTACAGGAATCCATCATGGCTTTTCAGACAGGTCTATCCGGCTTGAACGCCTCCAGCAAGAACCTGGACGTGATTGGCAACAACATTGCCAATGCCAACACCACGGGGATGAAATCTTCGCGCGCCGAGTTCTCCGACCTGGTGGCATCATCCATCGGCGTAGGCCATGGCAACAACGCCGGCCTGGGCGTCGCCGTGGACACGATTGCCCAGCAGTTCTCGCAGGGCACCATCTCCATCACCGGCAACACGCTGGACGTGGCCGTCAACGGCGCCGGCTTCTTCCCGCTGCAGATGCCCGACGGCACCATCGCCTACACGCGCGCCGGCAACTTCAAGATGGACAACACCGGCACCATCGTGACCAACTCCGGCGCCAAGGTGCTGGGTTACCCGACCACCACGGCCGGTGTCGCCACCAGCACCACCGCCAGGCCGCTGGTAATGCCCACGGGCGCGCCCATCCCGGCACAGACGACCACCAGCATCACGGCCCAGTTCAACCTGAACGCCAGCGCCTCCTCGGTCTACAACGCCGTCACCAACACCCCGCCGTACACGACCTATGGCACCGCGTTGAACGTCTTCGACTCGCAAGGTGCGTCTGTCCCTTTCACGATGAACTTCACGCGCGCGGCGGCGACGGTCGGCCCACCGGCCCTGGACAACTGGCAGGTGCGGGATTCCGCCGGCGCCCTGCTGCTGGACACGGGTGGCAACCCCATCACCCTGAGTTTTGACACGACCGGCGCCCTGGTGGCGCCCGTCGTGAATCCATCGGTGTCCATCGCGACCCCGTCCCCAACCACGCCGAACATCGTGACCACCCTGAATTTTTCGGGCGCCACCCAGTTTGCCGCCTCGTTCGGCGTCACCGACCTGACCCAGAACGGCTATACCGCCGGCTCTTTTGTCGGCATGAGGATTGCCGAAACCGGCGTGATCACTGCGCGCTACTCGAACGGGCAGACCCAGGCCAACGGCATGCTGGCCCTGGCCGATTTCCGCAACCTCCAGGGCCTGGCGCCCGTTGGCGGCAACAACTGGGCAGAGACCTACGCCTCGGGCCAGCCCCTGATGGGCCAGCCGGGACAGGGCAAGTTCGGCGTGACGCGCGCCGGCGCGCTGGAAGACTCCAACGTGGACCTCACCGCCGAGCTGGTCAACATGATGACCGCGCAACGCGCCTACCAGGCCAACGCCCAGACCATCAAGACGCAGGACCAGGTGCTGCAGACCCTGGTCAACCTGCGCTGATACCTAAAACGGCTGAAGGAGACCTGCCATGGACCGCCTGATCTACACCGCGATGACCGGGGCCAACGCCGCCGCGCACCGGCAGTCGGTGCTCTCCAACAACCTGGCCAACGTCTCGACCAACGGTTTTCGCGCCGAGCTCTCGGCCTACCGCGCCGTGCCCCTGCGCGGCGAAGGCGCCACCACACGCGTGTTCGCTCTGGAGGCGACCTCGGGCCACCGCGACGCCCCCGGCCCGGCCCAGCGCACCGGGCGCGATCTGGACGCCATGCCGCAGGGCAGCAGCTGGTTCGCCGTGCAGGGCCTGGACGGCACCGAGGCCTACACGCGCAGCGGCGGCTTCGAAGTCTCACCTCAGGGTGTGCTGCAGACCAGCAACGGCCTGTCCGTGCTGTCCGACGGCGGCGCGCCCATCACCGTGCCCAACGACTCGGTGATCAGCCTGGGCTTCGACGGCACCATCAGCGCGCGCACCGGCAACCAGCCATCGACCACTGTGGGCCGCCTCAAGCTGGCCACCCCCACCGCAGAAGACCCGCTCAAGCGCGGCGACGACGGCCTGTTCCGCCCGCAATCGGGCGCGCCCCTGCCCAATGACGCCAACGCCCGCATGCTGGTGGGCGTGCTCGAGGGCTCCAACGTGAACGCGGTGGAGACCATGGTGGGCATGATCCAGACCGCGCGCCAGTTCGAAGTGCAGATGCGCCTGATGCAGACCGCCGAATCCAACGACCGCTCCGCCGGTCAACTGCTCAGCCTGCAAGGCTGAAGCCACACCTAGGAAACCACCATGTTCAATTCCCTGTGGATCGCCAAGACCGGCATGGAAGCCCAGCAGATGCAGCTGGACGTCATCTCCAACAACCTGGCCAACTCGTCCACCAACGGCTTCAAGCGCGCGCACGCCGTGTTCGAAGACCTGATGTACCAGAACCTGCGCCAGGTCGGCTCCAGCACCTCCGAGCAGTCGCAACTGCCCACCGGCCTGCAGGTGGGCCTGGGTGTGCGCACCGTGTCCACCAGCCGCAGCTTCACGCAGGGCAGCCTGCAGCAGTCGGGCAACGGCCTGGACGTGGCCATCCAGGGCAACGGTTTCTTCCAGATCACCATGCCCGACGGCACCCTCAACTACACCCGCGACGGCTCCTTCCAGGTCAACGCCCAGGGCCAGCTCGTCACCAGCAACGGCCTGCCCGTGGCCAACGGCATCACGGTGCCGGCCAACGCCACCAATGTCTCGATCTCGGCCGACGGCAACGTCACCGCCACCATTCCCGGCACCGTCGCGCCGCAGCCCATAGGCACCATCCCGCTGGCCAGCTTCATCAACCCGGCCGGTCTGGACCCGCGCGGCCAGAACCTCTATGCCGAGACGGCCGCCTCGGGCCAGCCCAACACCGGCACGCCCGGCGCCAACGGCCTGGGCCAGCTCATGCAGGGTTTTCTGGAAACCTCCAACGTCAACGTGGTGCAGGAGCTGGTCAGCATGATCCAGACCCAGCGCGCCTACGAAATGAACTCCAAGGCCATCCAGACCTCGGACCAGATGCTGCAGAAGCTGGGACAGCTGTGATGAAACACCTCACGCTCATGCTGGGCGCCACTGTCCTGGCGGGCTGCTCCGCCACGCCCAGGCCGGCGAACGTGGACTTCGCCGAGCCGCGCGTGACGCAGGCGCCTGCACAAGTCGCGGCGCGGCCGGTGACGGGCAGCCTGTTCCTGCCCGCCAGCTACCGCCCCACTTTCGAGGACCGGCGCGCGCGCCTGGTCGGCGACACCGTGACCATCCGCATCGTCGAGAACGTCACGGCCAGCCAGAAATCCGGCTCCACCGCCAACCGCAGCAGCAGCATCGACGGCAGCATCACCGCGGTGCCCGGCATGACCTTCCCAGGCACCGCTGCCGAGAACAATTTCCGCATCGGCGCGGCCAGCAAGGCCGATTTCTCGGGCAAGGGGGGCACGGAAGCGGCCAACACCTTCTCGGGCGCCATCACGGCCACCGTGGCCGAGGTGCTCCCCAACGGCCACCTGGTCGTTACGGGAGAAAAACAGATCGGCCTGAACCACAACGTGGACGTGCTGCGTTTCACCGGCACCGTCGATCCGCTGGCCATCCTGCCCGGCAGCATCGTCAACTCCAGCGCCGTGGCCAATGTCCGCGTCGAATCCAGGGGCCGCGGTCCGCAGCATGAAGCGCAGACAGTAGGCTGGTTAACCCGGTTCTTTTTGAATATTTCGCCGTTCTAGGCGCTTGCAGAATCAGCCATGACGGTTTCAACCTTTCCCGCCAGAACTTGAGCTCCGCACCATGAACACCGGCCCCCTCCCCCCCATGCTCGCCGCTCTTTGCCGCGGCGCCGTGCTGCTGGGCCTGTGCCTGCTGGGCACCCAGCCCGCGCTGGCCGGTCGCATCAAGGAAGTGGCCGCCATCGAAGGCGTGCGCAGCAACCAGCTCACCGGCTTCGGCCTGGTGATCGGCCTGGACGGCACCGGCGACCAGACCACGCAGATGCCCTACACCACGCAGACGATGAGCAACTACCTGCAGCAGATGGGCATCGCCCTCTCGCCGGACCTTGCCTCGCGCCTGCAGCTCAAGAACGTCGCCGCCGTGCTGGTCACGGCCCAGCTTCCGGCCTTCGCGCGCCCCGGCCAGAACATGGACGTGACGGTCTCCTCCATGGGCAATGCCAAATCGCTCAAGGGCGGCACCCTCATCTCCACGCCGCTGCGCGGCGCAGATGGTCAAGTCTATGCGCTGGCCCAGGGCAGCCTGGTCATCGCCGGCGCCGGCGCGGCCGCCGGCGGCAGCAAAGTGCAGATCAACCACCTGAGCGCAGGCCGCATTCCCGGCGGGGCGCAGATCGAGCGTGCCGTGCCCACGCCGCTGCTCGAAGGCGACAGCATCCGGCTCGGCCTCGAAGCCAGCGACTTCCAGACCGCACACCGCGTGGCCGTCGCCATCAACACCCGCTTCGGCGACGGCGTGGCCCGCGCACTCGACGGCCGCACGGTGGACGTGCGCGCGCCTACCGAACCCAATGACCGCATCAGCTTCCTGGCCGAACTCGAGGAGCTGCCGCTGAAAAACTCGGTCCCGAAGGCCTTGGTGGTGATCAACTCGCGCACCGGCTCCATCGTGCTCAACCAGGCCGTGACCCTGGGCCCCTGCGCCATCGCGCACGGCAATCTCTCGGTCAGCATCAGTTCCACGCCCGTCATCAGCCAGCCCGGCCCCCTGTCCTCGGGGCAGACCGTGGTGGCCGAGAAAGCCAATATCGAGATCCGCCAGGAACCCGGCATCCTGATCCAGGTGCCCGCCGCGCCCAAGCTGGCCGACGTGGTGCGCGCGCTCAACGCCCTGGGCGCCACGCCACAGGACCTGCTGGCCATCCTTCAGGCCATCAAGGCCGCCGGCGCACTCAACGCCGAACTCGAAGTGATCTGATGCAATCCGGTGCGCTCAACCCTCTCACGCAGTCGCTGGCCGCCGACGGCGCCAGCCTGAACCGCCTGAAGTTCCAGGCCGGGCAGTCCACACCCGAGTCCGTCAAGGAAACCGCCAAGCAATTTGAAGCACTGTTCATGCGCGAGCTGCTCAAGAGCATGCGCGAAGCCAACGCCTCCATGAAAAGCGGCATGCTGGACAGCCCGGGCGGTGACCTGGGCACGGATCTGCTGGACCAGCAGTTCGCCGTGCAGATGGCTGGCCGGCCCGGTGGCCTGGCCGAAGTGATCGCCAAGCAGCTGATGCAGCAGATGGGCATGAAGGACAAGGCCGGCGCCACACCAGAGACCGACGGCGCGGTCACACCCGTGCCGGCACCTGCGGCCGCGCGCGGTTTCGTGCAGCAGCACGGCGCTGCCGCCCAGGAGGTGCAGCGCAGCAGCGGCCTGCCCGCCAGCTACCTGCTGGGCCAGGCCGGGCATGAGAGCGGCTGGGGCCAGCGCGAGATCCTCATGAAAGACGGCGCCTCTTCGAACAATCTCTTCGGCATCAAGGCCGGCGCCGGCTGGAAGGGCAAGGTGGCAGAGGTCACCACGACCGAGTACACGGACGGCGTGCCGCGCAAGACCGTGGCGCGTTTCCGCGCCTACGACACCCCTGCCGAATCCTTCCGCGACTTCGCCAATCTGATCGGCAACAGCCCACGCTACGCGCAGGCACGCCAGCAGACCGGCTCGGTGCAGGGCTGGACCCAGGGCCTGCAGGACGCCGGTTATGCCACCGACCCGGACTATGCGACCAAACTCGGTCGCGCGATCAACACCACGCTGCGGCTGCAGCGGGCCCAAGGCTGAGGCAGAGCTTCATGAGCAGCATCATCAACATCGGCGTGACCGCCCTGACGGCCAATCAGAATGCGTTGCAGACCATCGGCAACAACATTGCCAATGTCAACACCCCCGGCTATTCGCGCCAGCAGGTGCAGCTGCAGAACATCCCCGGCCAGTTCACCGGCAGCGGCTATTTCGGCAAGGGCGTCGATGTCCTGACGGTCAAGCGCATCTATGACAATTTCCTGACGCGCCAGGCCGCCACCGCGCAGTCCGTGTCCGCCAGCGACGCGACCCGCTACAACTACATGAAGCAGCTGGAAAGCCTGTTCCCCGGTGGCGCCAACGGCCTGGGCGCCGCCGTCAGCGACATGCTCAACTCCTTCTCCGACATCGCCAACGCCCCCACCGACCTGACCGCGCGTTCCGTGGTGCTGGCGCGCGCCGACGAGATGGCCAGCCGCTTCCGCGCCATGGCCGACGCCATGAACGAGCTGCGCATCGGCACCACCAGCCAGCTCGACGTCGACGTCAAGGCCGTCAACAACCTGGCCACCCAGATCGGCCAGGCCAACGAGAAGATCGCCCTGGCGCTGGGCAGCGGCCAGCCCCCCAACGACCTGCTGGACCAGCGCGACCAGCTGATCCGCGATCTGAACAAATATGTCCAGACGACCAATATCGCCGCCGACGATGGCAGCCTGAACATCTTTCTGGCCGGCAGCCAGCCGCTGGTGCTGGGCAAGACCGTGTCGCCCGTGGGCATCCTGCACCAGGACCCGTACGGCGACCCGACCAAGGCCAAGCTCACCATCACCACCGGCGGCGTGGCCCGCGTGCTGGAAGAGTCCACGCTGGGGGGCGGAGAAATGGCCGGCCTGCTGCGCTTCCAGAACACCGACCTGACCAATGCCAGCAACCTGCTGGGACGCATGGCGCTGGCCATCGGCAGCAAGATGAACGAGCAGCAGTCCCTGGGGCTGGACCTCAATGGCAACCCCGGCAACCCGCTGTTCAACCTGGCCGCCATCCCCGCGGCGCTGCCCCAGAAAACGCCGGCCAACGCAGGCACGGCCGCCTTGAGCGTCAGCATCCGGACCAACCCCTCGGGCACAACATCGTTCCTGGCCAGCAACTACGATTTCACGTTCGCCAGTGCCACCACGGGCACCATCACCCGGCTGTCCGACGGCGTGCAGATCCCCTTTGACTTCGGCGCCACCAACCCGGTGTTGCTCGACGGCTTCCAGATCCAGCAAAGCGGCGCGGCCGCGGCCGGAGACCGCTTCCTCGTCACGCCCTATGCCGGCGCCGCGCGCGGCATCAACACGGCCTTCAGCTCTCCCAAGGATCTGGCGATGGCCAGCCCACTGGCCGCCAGCGCAGGCACCACCAACACCGGGGCCTTGACGCTGCAGAGTCTCACGGTTCGGACGGTTCCCATCCCGCCGGCCGTCACGCTGACCTTTACCGGTCCGGGGACCTACACGCGCTCGGACACCGGCGCCACCGCCTACGCTTATGTGCCGGGTCAGGCCATCGAGTACACGGTGCCGCCGACCACGCCGCAAACCGGTTGGTCGCTCACGCTCAAAGGCATCCCGAAGGCGGGGGACACCTACACGGTGAATGCCAACCCCTATCCACGGCTGGATGCCGGCAACGCCCAGGCCATGCTGAATCTGCGCGATCTGGCGATGTTCGACGGCGGACCGCTGACCGACGGCTACGCCAGCGTGATCGCCGAGATCGGCACCAAGGTGCAGGGCGCCCAGCAGTCCGCCAAGGTGTCGAACGACATCGCCATCAATCTGGAAAAGGACCGCACCAGCGTAGCCGGCGTCAACCTGGACGAAGAAGCCGCACGGATGATCCAGTACCAGCAGGCCTATCAGGCGGCCGGCAAGATGATGCAGATTGCACAGAGCATCTTCGACACCCTGATGGCCTCCTTCTCACGCTGACCGAACGACGCCACAAGGAACGCGCCATGAGACTCGCCACCGCCAACACCTACGACAACACCCTGTCCAACATGACCAACCGCCAAGCCGGCCTGGCCGACCTGCAGGAAAAGCTGTCGGCCGGCAAGAAGGTCGTGCGCCCCAGCGACGATCCGACCGGTGCAGCCCAGGCCGAACGCGCGATGACGCGCTCCTCGCGCGTCGATGTGGAGGTGCGCGCCCTCAACCTGCAGCGCAACTCGGTCGCCGTGGCCGAGGGCACGCTGGGCAACAGCATGGATGCCCTGCAGGCCCTGCGCCAGCTCGTGGTCAGCGCCGGCGACGCGTCCTATACATCCAACGACCGCACCAGCATCGCCCAGGAGATGGCCGGACTGCGCGACCAGCTCTTCGCCCATGCCAACAAGATGGACAGCAACGGCATTCCCCTTTTCAGCGGGCTCGGCGGCGCGCCGCAGCCCTTCGTCGACGTGCCTGCCGGCGTGGTCTACAACGGCATTCCGGGCGCACGCTCCAGTACCGCCGTTTCCATTCCCGGCACCATGGACGGCCAGGCCGTATGGATGAACGTACCCACCGGCAATGGCGTCTTCAAGATGAATCTGGGCGCCACCAACACCGGCCAGCTCTGGACCGATGTGGGTCGGGTCCTCACGCCCAGCGCCATCACCGGCAACAACTACACGCTCACCTTCAACGTCAGCGCCACCATCCCGCCCGTCACCACCTATGACGTTTCCATGACCACGGTCACGCCGCCCATCACGACGACCCCGGTGCTGACAGCCCAGCCCTATACCGACGGCCAGGACATCAGCTTTGGCGGACTGTCCTTCGTCGCGCGCGGCGTGCCTGCGAACGGCGACACCGTCAACATCACCCCCAGTACGCGCAGCGACCTGTTTGCGGTACTCGACCAGGCCATTGCCGGCATCAAGGGTTCAGGCAATGGCCACCTGCTGGCGCAAAATCTGTCACTGGCCTTGGCGCAGATCGACAGCGGCATGGAACGCGTGCAGTCGGCGCGAAGCCAGGCCGGCGAACTGCTCAAGCGCGCCGACACCATCGAGGGCACGCAGGGCGAAAAGACCATCCAGCTCGCCGCCGACCGTTCGCGCGCCGAGGACATGGACATGATCAAGGGCATCTCCGAGTTCCAGAACCAGCAGACCGGCTACGACGCAGCGCTCAAGACCTACGCCCAGATTCAGCGCCTCTCGCTGTTCAACTACATCAGCTGAGCCCGGGGCCTGTTTGCACTGATTTCCCGAGCGCCCCGCCCGCATGAGCGCTTCCGTCCTGGACCATCTGACCCTGGTCCACCGCCTGCTCTGGAACCGCCGCCGCGACATCGCGGGCGTCCAGCTGCTGGTCGAATCCCTGCCCGCAGCCCAGGGCCTCGATGCACGCCATCTGCTGGCCGTACTGAACGAGCTCTGGCCCGCGCGCGCGCCACAACTCCTGCTGTCCGTGCGCCATCCCGCGCTGCTGCTGGATCTGCTGCAACACGGCCGCCCCGACGGGCCCTGGCTGCTGCTGCCGCCCGAGGCGCTGAGCGACGCCGTGCTGCGCCCGCGCGCGCAGCAGGCCCAGGCACGCGGCCTGCCCCTGCTCTGGCCGGATGCTCCCGGCCTGGCGGCGCCCAACGCTGGACGGCCCGGCCGCTACCGCCTGGACAACGCCGAGACCCTGCCACCGGGACAGCTTCTGCTCACCCCCGCCAGCCGTGCGCAGGCCTGTACCGCGCTGGACCAGCGCGGTGCCTGGGCCGTGGCCGGCTGGCCCACCGACGAAATGCTGAACGAACTGCCGGCGCCGGCCCGCTTACCCGACCGCACCGCCATCAGCCGCGTGGTGCGCGCCATCGAGCAGGACGCCTCGCTGGACCGCATCGAAGCCCTGCTTTGCGCCGAGCCCGTGCTGAGCTACCGCTTCCTCTTGCATGTCAACACCACCGCACCGCAACAGCGCGGCCAGATCGACACCCTGTACCAGGGCCTGCAGGTCTGGGGCCTGCGCCATGTGCAGGCCTGGCTGCTGGACCAGCTGGCCCAGGCCGGCAGCGAGGTGGATCTGCAGCCCGTGCGCCTGGGCATGGTCCTGCGCGCGCGCCTGATCGAACAGCTGCTCGACCCCGGTGACGAGGAGGACCTGCGGCGCGAGGTCTACCTCTGCGGCCTGTACTCGCAACTGCACCGGCTGCTGGGCGAGCCCCTGGCGCAGCTGCTGCCACGCCTGCCCCTGTCGCAACGCATCCTGCAGGCCCTGCTGGAAGACAGCGGCCCCTACCACCCGGCCCTGCAGCTGGCGCGCGCGCTCGAAGCGACCGACACGCGCGCCACCCGTCTGCTGGGCGAAAGCTACGGGTATGCGCCGCAGGACGTGAACCGCGCACTGCTGCGTGCATTGGCCGCCCTGACGGGCTGAAAACTCACCAACGCTGCACGTTAAAGTCGGTGGGATGCGCACCCCGTCCTTCTTGCACTCCCCCGATCCGATCCAGCGCCGTGGCCTGTGGCTCGGCCTGCTGGGCGTTTTCATCTTCGCCTTGACCCTGCCCATGACCCGCCTGGCCACGGGCACACCCGAGGCGCCGCAGCTCCCGGGTTTGTATATCGCCGTGGGCCGCGCCGTGGTGGCCGCAGCGCTCTCGGCTCTCTTCCTGCTCGCCGTGCGCGCCCCGCTGCCGCGCCGCAGCGACTGGGGCGCGCTCGCGCTGGTCGCAGGGGGCGTGGTCTTCGGCTTCCCCATCTGCACCTCCATCGCCATGCGCCACGTCGAGGCGGTGCACGCCAGCGTGATCGTGGGCGTGCTGCCCCTGGCCACGGCGGCCGTGGGCGCCGCGCTGCAGCGCCAGCGGCCCTCGGCCGGCTTCTGGCTCTGCGCGCTGGCGGGCACGGCCCTGGTTGTGGCCTATGCCCTGCTGCGTTCGGGCAGCGCGGGGCTCGCGCTGCACCCGGCCGATGGGCTTCTGCTGCTGGGCATGCTCTGCGCCGCCGTGGGCTACGGTTATGGCGCACGCCTGGCGCAGCACCTGCCGGCGGAACAGGTGATCTGCTGGGCCCTGCTGCTGTCCCTGCCCCTGACATTGCCACTCACGTTGTGGAGCTGGCCCCAGTCACCGGTTTCAGCCGCGGCCTGGGGTGGTTTTGCCTACGTCGCGGTGTTCTCCATGTGGCTGGGTTTTTTCGCCTGGTACCGTGGCCTGGCCCTGGGCGGCACAGTGCGCGTGAGTCAGCTGCAACTGCTGCAACCCTTTCTCTCCATGCTCCTGGCCGTGCCCCTGCTGGGCGAATCACTCGATGCCCTCACGCTGGGCTTCGGTCTGGCCGTGATCGCCGTGGTCTTTGCCGGGCGCAAAATGCCTGTGCGCAGGGCCCGCACCCGTCCGACTGAAACCCAAGAAAGCACCCCATGAAGCCGAGCACCCCCTCCCCCTCGCCCTGGGTGCTGTCCGAGCGCGCCGCGCTGATGAACCCCTCGGTGCTGCGCGAGTTGCTCAAGCTCACCGAGCAGCCCGGCATCATCAGCTTCGCCGGCGGCCTGCCCTCGCCCAAGACCTTCCCCGTCGCGGAATTCGAACAGGCCTGCGCGCGCGTGCTGCGCGACGACGCCCATGCCGCCCTGCAGTACGCGGCCAGCGAAGGCTACGGCCCGCTGCGCGAGCGGGTGGCCGCCGGATTGCCCTGGCAGGTGGACCCCGCGCAGGTGCTCATCACCACCGGTTCACAGCAGGGCCTGGACCTGGCCGCCAAGGTGCTGATCGACACACGCAGCCGCATCCTGGTGGAAACACCCACCTACCTCGGCGCCCTGCAGGCCTTCGCGCCCATGGAGCCCCAGGTGCACAGCGTGGCCAGCGACGAAGAGGGCGTGGACATCGCCGCGCTGCGTGCGGCCCAGGCGGCCGGCACACCCGCGCGTTTCATGTACGTGCTGCCCAACTTCCAGAACCCGAGCGGCCGCACGATGAGCGAGGCCCGGCGCGCGGCGCTCAGCGCCACCGCGGCCGAGCTGGCCCTGCCCCTGCTCGAAGACAACCCCTATGGCGAACTCTGGTTCGACCAGCCGCCGCCGGTCCCTCTGACGGCACGCGACCCGGCCGGCTGCATCTACCTCGGGTCCTTTTCCAAGGTGCTGGCGCCCAGCCTGCGCCTGGGTTACCTGGTCGCCCCGAAAGAGGTGTTCCCCAAGCTGCTGCAGGCCAAACAGGCGGCCGATCTGCACAGCCCGGGCTTCAACCAGCGCGTGGTGGCCGAGGTCATGAAGGACGGTTTCCTCGACCGCCATGTGCCGCGCATCCGCGCGCTCTACAAATCGCAGCGTGACGTCATGCTGGCCGCGCTGGCCCGTCACATGCCCCAGGAGGTGAGCTGGAACCGGCCCGTGGGCGGCATGTTCCTCTGGGCCCGCCTGCCCGCGGGACTGGACGCCGCGGCGCTCCTGCCCAAGGCCGTGGCACGCGGCGTAGCCTATGTGCCGGGCGCGGCCTTTTATGCCGGCGCGCCCGATGCCCGCACCCTGCGCCTGTCCTTTGTCACGGCCAGCGCGGAGGAAATCGAGCGCGGCGTCTGCGCCCTGTCCGCCGTGATCCGGGAGCACATGGTATGAGCCAGCACCAGCGCCCCTACCAGCAGGTCGACGTCTTCACCGCCACGCCCTACCGGGGCAACCCCCTGGCCGTGGTGCTCGACGGCAGCGGCCTGAGCGAGGACGAGATGCAGCGCTTCGCGCGCTGGACCAACCTCTCCGAGACCACCTTTGTGCTGCCGCCCACCCAGGCTGGCGCCGACTACCGCGTGCGCATCTACACCCCAGGCGGCGAACTGCCCTTCGCCGGCCACCCCACCCTGGGCAGCTGCCACGCCTGGCTGGAAGCCGGCGGTGCGCCGAAGGACAAGCACCTCATCGTGCAGGAATGCGCGGTCGGCCTGGTCAGCATTCGTCGCGCGGGCCAGCACCTGGCCTTCGCGGCGCCGCCGCTCACGCGCAGCACGCCGACGCCCGAACTGCTGGCCCAGGTGGCGCAGGCCCTGGGCATCCAAGCGCAGCAGATCCTTGCCGCGCAGGTGCTGGTCAACGGCCCGTCCTGGCTGGGCCTCTTGCTGGACAGCGTGGACACCGTGCTGGCCCTGGAACCCGGGCACCAGCGCCTGCGCGAGCTGGGCCAGAAGGTGGGCGTGGCCGCGCTCACGCAGGACAGCGGCGCGGTGCAGCTGATCGCACGCAGCAGCCGCGAAACACGCGCCTTCGCCGAACACACGGCCGATGCACCGCAACTGGCCGAACCCGACCTGGAAGTGCGCGCCTTCGCCGCGCCCGTGGGCATCACCGAAGACCCGGTCACCGGCAGCCTCAACGCCAGCCTGGCCCAGTGGCTCATGGCCGATGGCCGGCTGCCCACGCGCTACGTGGCCGCGCAGGGCGCCTGCCTGGGCCGCGCCGGGCGTGTCCTGCTGGAGCGTGATGCGCAGGGACTGGTCTGGGTCGGCGGCCAGGTGCAGACCTGCATCACGGGAAATGTCTCGCTGTGAGCGCGCAGCTCGACCATCTGGTGGTGATCGCCGCCACACTGGACGAAGGCGTGGCCTGGTGCGAGGCTACGCTGGGTGTGACACCCGGGCCGGGCGGCCAGCACGCGCTGATGGGCACGCACAACCGGCTCTTCAGCATCGCAAGCCCCGCGTTCCCGCTGGCCTACTTCGAGATCATCGCCATCGATCCCGCCGCGCCAGCTCCGGCACGCCGGCGCTGGTTCGACATGGACGACCCGGCACTGCAGGAGCGTGTGCGCCGCCAGGGCCCACACCTCGCGCACTGGGTGGCACGCGTGCCCGACGCCCACGCCGCCGTGGCCGCGCTGCAGACGCAGGGCCTGGATCGCGGCGAGGTCATCGCCGCATCGCGCCCGACCCCCTCAGGCCTGCTGCAATGGCAGATCACGGTGCGCGCCGACGGGCAGCGCCTGTACGACGGCGCCCTGCCCACACTGATCCAGTGGGGTGCGGTGCATCCAGCTGCAGGCATGCCGGCCAGCGGTGTCACGCTGGCGTCTTTCGAACGGCAGCACCCGCAGGCTGACACGTTGGCGACGGCCTGTCGCGCCCTCGACCTGCCGGGCCTGTCCGTGCAGACCGGCCCGGCGCAGCTGCGGACAGGACTGCAGACGCCGAAGGGCCTGGTCGAGATTTGCTCCTGAATTTATAGCACTCGTCGCGCCGGTGACATACTCCGGACGCCGGACTAGCGACAATCTCTCGATGGGAATCCTTTACCTCGTGCGCCACGGCCAGGCCTCCTTCGGCGCGGCCGACTACGACCAGCTCAGCGAGCTCGGCAGCCAGCAGAGCGTACGCCTGGGCCAGTACTGGCGCGAACGCGGCATCACCTTCGACGCCGTGCTCACAGGCACACTGCGCCGCCATGCGCAGACCTGGGCCGGCATCGCTGCCGGTGCGGGCTACGACAACACCGTGCAAGCCCTCGAGGGCCTGAACGAATACGACAGCGAGGCGGTGATCGCCGCCATCCACCCGCAGCCGCTGCAAAAACCCGACACGCCGGAGATGTACCGCCACCACTTCCGACTGCTGCGCGACGGCCTGCGCCAGTGGATGAACGGCGTGGTCAGCCCCAGGGGCATGCCGAGCTACACCGACTTCCTGGCCGGCGTGACCGGGGCGCTCGACCATGTGCGCCAGAACCACGAGGGCCCTGTGCTCATCGTCTCCAGCGGCGGGCCGATTTCCACCGCCGTGGGCCATGTGCTGGGCACCACGCCCGAGACCACGATCGAGCTGAACCTGCGCATCCGCAACAGCGCGGTGACGGAGTTCACCTACACGCCGAAGCGCCACACCCTGCTGAGCTACAACACCCTGCCGCACCTGGACCGGCCTGAACTCGCGGACTGGATCACCTACGCCTGAGGCCCTGAACTGGCGCCATGCAGCGCCTCACCCCCATCCTGGGTGGTGCCACGCGCGGGCTCACCGGCGCGTGAGCCCGCGGTAACCCGCGAGCAGCAGGCATTCGGGATAGGCCACCAGCGCGCGCAGGAAGCGCAGCAGCGCATTGCCCGCCAGCCGCGTCGCCGCGTACAGATCGCCCAGGGAGTGGAGCAGCGGCTCAGGCTGTGGCCGCGATGCGGTCTGGGCAGCAGGCAGCCATTCGAAACTCAGCGCGCCCTCGTCCAGCGACTCGAGCACCAGATGCCGCCCGGGCTGCACCGCCAGTTGCTCACCGGCCAGCAGGAAATAATCCCCCGCATCCGGACCCATTCCGCTGGGCCGCTCATCCAGCGTGACCCAGGCCCGCCCCTCGCGTATGCGCAGCAGACCCGCCTTGCGCGGACGCAGGCTGAGCACCTGTCCGGCCGCCAGATTCCAGCACCGCGCGACACCGATCGCGTCGAATGATTGTTGCAATTCGTGATCGCCGAGGGAGGCCATGACAAACTCCTTTTGAGAGTGTTCGGCATTGCATCATCAGCAGAATCCGCTGGTCCGTCCAATGAAATCCGGTTAGGCTATTGATTCGCAAAGCGCATCAATCAAGCCCCCTACGGTATCGCCATGTCGCCCACCGATTTTTCGCCCCGCACCCGACCCATCGGGGTGGGTCAGCTGCGCGCCTTCGAGGCCGTTGCGCGGCACCTGAACTTCCGCGCCGCCTCGGAAGAACTGGCGCTGACCCAGAGCGCGGTGACACGGCAGATCCAGGCCCTGGAAGACGAGGTGGGGGTGAGCCTCTTCCTGCGCCACACGCGCGCGGTGGAGCTCACGGCCGCCGGGGCGCAGCTGCTGCAGGCCGTGCTGCCTTCGCTGGAGCGCATGGACAACGCGGTGCGCCAGATCCGGCGCAGCGCCGGACGCAAGAGCGTGGCCATCAGCACCTGGGCCTCTTTCGCCTCCATGTGGCTGATCCCGCGGCTGGAAGCCTTCCAGAGCGAGAACCCCGACATCGACATCCGCATCGACGCTTCCGACGCGCTGGTCGACCTGGACACCGCCGACGTGGACCTGGTGTTGCGCTACACCCAGGCCTCCAACGTGCCCGCGCACGCCGTGCACCTCTTCGACGAGCAGCTCACCCCCGTGGTCAGTCCCTGGTTGCTCAAGAGCGGGCGCAGCCTGCAGCGCGCCGAGGACCTGGCGCACTTCACGCTGATCGAGGCCAACGAGGCGCAGCACAGCCAGCCCATGGCCTGGCTGACCTGGCGCCATTGGCTGGACGTCTACCGCCTGCGCAAGCTCGAGCCCAAGCGCTGGCTCTACTTCGGTTACGCCTACCAGATCGCGCAGGCCGCGCTGGCCGGCCAGGGCGTGGCGCTCACGCGCATGCCCCTGGTGGCCGACAGCCTGCGTTCAGGCGACCTGATCGAGGTGCTGCCCGGCATGCGCCTGGACTCGCCCATGGCCTACTGGCTCATCGCGGCGCCGCACAGCCACGCCCGGCCCGAGGTGCAGGCTTTCTGCGAATGGCTTGCAGGACAGGCAGCGCAGACGCGCCAGGCGATCAGCAAGGACCGCTGAGCGCCTCAGCCTTAGGCCGCAGCACCCACGAGCGCCGAGAGCTCGCGCACCAGCAGGGTCGGATCCGGGGAGTTGCGTTCGATCAGCTGGCGCAGGTGCGTCACGCTGTCGAGGTCGATGTGCAGGCACTGCAGGCCCAGCTGGCTGCCCTGCACACGCGTCACCGCCACGTCCATGGCGATGTAGGTGAGGGGCGAGAGCTGCAGGCGCAGGCGGCCGCGCATCCCTACGGGGCAGGGCAGGGCCGCGCCCATGTCGACCAGCGCGCCCCTGAGGGAGACATCCAGCACCTGGACCTCGCGCATATAACCCGCGAGATTGAGCCGGGCGGGCGCCTGGTACACCGAGCGCAGGAAACGCCGGTAGGCCAGCGAGCGTGCCAGCTCCGGCGTGGCCTCCACCCCCTCGACGGTTTCGGGGCGTGCGGCGAATTTCTTCCAGGTCTTGAACATGGTGTGTCGCCCTTTCTCTGCTGTGCTGGTCTTGTCGCGCTCTCGCTTTGCTGTGCGTATTGTCCGGGCCGCGCGCATCAAAACGGCACATGAGGCGAGCGAAAAACGCAGAATAATCAGACTGTTACGTGCGCATCACGGCAGTCCATGCGCTTAGGGCCGAGACTTGAGAAATCGCTTGAAGTGTGGCGTCTTCCGAGCGCAACACTCGAAAAAGGGCTCTTGCGCAATGCCCTGTGATGACCTATGAACGAAGTTTTCACTTCAGGAATTTCATCGGACCGGCTCGCAACTCGCAGCGCCACATGCGCCTGCGCCCTCGGCGGCACCCGTGCTTTTGAGGTCCAATACGGGCATGAACCCGATGCACGATGCCGAGGCACGCCTGACCGAGCTGGAGATCAAGGCCAGCTACGCCGAAGACCTGCTGGAACAACTGAACCAGACGATCTACCGCCAGCAACAGCAGATCGACCTGCTGCTGCGCGAGATCGGCGGCCTGCGCCAGCAGCTGCCCGAGGGCAGCGCGCCGGTGCTGCGCAACCTGCGCGACGATCTGCCGCCGCACTATTGAACGGCGGCTCCTCAGCGGCCGGTTTACAGCCCGAGATCGCTCAGGCCGGGATGATCGTCGGGACGCCGCCCGAGCGGCCGGTGGAACTTGCGCTCCCCGGCCTGGATGGGCAGGTCGTTGATGCTGGCAAAACGCCGCCACAGGCCCAGATCTCCTTGACCGGGCGGTAGTCCAGCTCACGCGCCCACTTGCGCTGCAGGAACTGGCGCACCTGCTCGCGACCCACCGGGAATTCGGCGCGGTTGCGCCAGGGCCTGTCCTCGGTGTAGACCAGCGCCACGCGGTCCGGGTCGCGCGAGTTCCAGGCATCCTCGGCCAGGCGCACCTTCTGCGCCGCGCTCTCAAGCGTATAGGGCGGCAGCGGCGGTTTGGCGTCCATGCTCAGTAGGTCTTGTAGGGCAGGAACTTGCCCGACAGCACGACGTTGACGCGGTCGCCCTTGGGGTCGGCCTGGCGCGTGATGTCCATGCTGAAGTCGATGGCGCTCATGATGCCGTCGCCGAACTCCTCGTGGATCAGCTCCTTGATGGTGGTGCCGTAGACGCTGACGATCTCGTACCAGCGGTAGATCAGCGGATCGGTGGGCACCGCGGTCTCCAGCGAGCCCTTGTAGGGCACGACCTGCAGCCACTTCTGTTCTTCCTCGTTGAGGCCGAAGATCTTGCCGAGCACCTTGGCCTGCTTGGCGTCGAAGGTCATCTGGCCCAGGCAGCCGGCGGTGACCCATTCCTTGCTCAGGCCGACCTTCTTGGCCACGTCTTCCCATTTGAGGCCCTTGGCGACCTTGGCGGTGATGATCTTCTCGGTGACGTCGTTGCGGTTCATGTGGGTTCCTTGATGAGTTGAGTTCTCAGGAACCATGCAAATCTCAGGCCAGCCCGCTTGCGGGTCGGTCTGCGCACGCAAACGAATTGGCGCTCAGGTGGCGTCGCGCCCCTGCGCCACCAGGGTGGCGAGGTCCCGCTCCAGCAGGGCCGGATCGTCGGCGTTGTGCTCGACCAGCTGGCGCAGGTGCGTCATGCTGTCCAGGTCCAGGCGCTCGCAATGCAGGCCGACATGGCGGCCTTCGATGTGGGCCACGGTGGTGTCCATCAGGATAGCCGCATCCGGCGCCAGTTCCAGGTGCAGACGGCAGACCTCGCCCACCCGCCCGCCCCAGCTGGACGAGACCTCGACCAGCGCGCCCTTGAGCGAGACGTCGTGCAGAAAAGCCGGACTCTCATGCTCGCCCAGCCCCAAGCGCACCGGGGCATGGAACGCGGAACGCAGGAAAAGACGGCGGTCGGTGGAGGTGTTCAAGGGCGGCTCCTGTTCCAGGAACAGATGCAGAGAGTATCCGCAGCCCCGGCAGGGCTGTCAAACCGGCTGCGCCGGGCTGGTGTCGTGCAGCCCCATCTGCGCCAGCCAGTCTTCCAGCGGCTGCGGCTGGGCAAACAGATACCCCTGCAGCCGGTCGCACTGGTTGGCCAGCAGGAAGTCGGCCTGGGCACGGTTCTCCACGCCCTCGGCCACCACCTCCAGTCCCAGGTGATGCGCCATCGAGAGAATGGAGCGCACGATGGCGGTGTCGTTGACGTCGTGCGGCGTGTCCTGCACGAAGCTGCGGTCGATCTTGAGTTCGAACAGGGGCAGGCGCTGCAGATAACTCAGGCTGGAGTAGCCGGCGCCGAAATCGTCGATGGAAAAGCGTATGCCGATCTGCACCAGTTCGCTGATGCGTCGCAGGCAGTGCTCCCAGTCCTGGATGAACAGGCTCTCGGTCACCTCGAAGATCAGCTGGTGCGCCGGCGCGCCGGTGCTCTGCAGGATGGCACGCACACGCGGAACGAAATCGTCGCTGCGGAACTGGCGCGCACTGACGTTGACCGAGAGGGCCTGCGTCAGCCCGCCACGCTGCATGCGCGCCAGCGTCTGGCAGGCCTGTTCGATCACCCACTCGCCCAGCGGCAGGATCAGGCCGGTTTCCTCGGCCAGCGGGATGAAGCGCATCGGTGGCACCAGGCCGCGCAGGGGATGCAACCAGCGCACCAGCAGTTCGCCGGCCACGGCCTGGCCATGGGCATCCACCTGGGACTGCACATGCAGGCGCAGTTGGCCGGTGGCCAGCGCCTCCTTGAGCTCCTGCTCCAGGGCCAGCCGCTCCTCGACCTCGTGCTGCATGGTCAGCTCGAAGAAGGCGACGCGGTTGCGCCCCGTGGACTTGGCGCGGTACATGGCAGTGTCGGCCTCGCGCAGCAGGTCGTCGATCTGCTGGCCGGCCTTGGGGAACAGGCTGATGCCGATGCTGCCCGTGCTGGTGTAGCGGAAGCTGTCGATCAGGTGCGGCCGGTCCAGCGCGGCGCGCACCTTCTCGGCCACGGCCATGGCCGCGCGGGCGCTGGCCTCGACGTCCTGCCCCAGCTCGTTGATCAGCAGCACGAACTCGTCGCCGCCGATGCGCGCCACCGTGTCCTCGGAGCGCAGCAGGGCCTGCAAACGCGTGGCCACTTGGGTCAGCAGATAATCGCCGACCGAATGGCCACGCGCGTCGTTGATCTGCTTGAAGTTGTCGAGATCGACGAACATCACGGCCCCGTACTGGCGGTTGCGCCGGGCCTGCGCCAGCGCCTGTTCGATGCGGTCGCGCAGCAGGCTGCGGTTGGGCAGGCCGGTGAGGGCGTCGAAGTAGGCCAGCCGGAAGGTGTGGGCCTCGGCCTCCTTGCGATCGGTGATGTCGGCATTGAAGCCGTGCCACAGGGTGCTGCCGTCGGGCAGGCGCTCGGGCTGGGCATTGCACACGCGCCAGCGCAGGCCCTGCTCGGGCAGGATCACCCGGTACTCGAAGCGCCAGGGCTGCAAGGTCTGCGCCGAGGTCTGGATCGACCCCAGCACATCCTGCAGGTCATCGGGATGGATGCGCTCCAGCAGCATGCTGGCATCCTCGCGCACCTGCTCGGGCGTGACCTCGTAGATGGTGCGCATGCCATGGCTGGCAAAGGGATAGCTCAGACGGCCGTCGGGGCTCATCTGGAACTGGTAGAGCACCCCGGGCACGTTCTGGCTCAGGTTGTCGAGCAGGTTCACCTGGGCCTGCAGCTGCTGGTTCAGACGCCGCCGCTCGGTGTTGTCGCGAAAGACGATGCTGCTGAGCCAGTGGCCGGCACGGTCCTGGTACAGCGCCGAGGTGAGTTCCACCTCGAAGAGGGTGCCGTCGCCGCGCCGCATGCGCAGCTCGCCGCGCGCCTGGCCGTCGCGCTGGCGCGCCGCCAGCAGCCCCGGCAGCCGGGGATCGGACAGATCGAGCAATCCGCTGCGCCCACGCTGGCAAATCTCCGCCTCGCTCAGACCGAGCATGGCGCAGGCTGCCGGATTGGCCGACAGGATGGCGCCGCCGGGCTCGGCCTGGAACACGCCGTCCAGGGTGTGTTCGAACAGCTTCTGATAGCGGCCCAGGGCGAGTTGCAGCGCGGCCTGCTGGCGGTGCAGCTCGAGCTGCGCCATCACCTGGCGGGCCAGCAGGGCCAGGGTCTGCTGCTGTGCCGCGCTGAACTCGCGCGGCGCACGGTCGATCACGCACAAGGTGCCCAGGGCCTCGCCCTCGGGCGTGAGCAGCGGCGCCCCGGCGTAGAAACGGATGCCCGGTTCGCCGGTGACCAGGGGGTTGTCGCGAAAGCGGGGATCGCGCTGCGCATCGTGCACCACCATGACCTCGCCGGGCTGCTCGATGGCCACGCTGCAGAAGGCCTGCTCGCGCGGCGTCTCCTGCTGCGCCAGGCCCACGCTGGACTTGAACCACTGGCGATCGGCATCGATCAGGCTGACCAGGGAGATCGGCATGCCCAGCCACTGCGAGGCCAGCTGCGTCAGCTCGTCGAAGCCCGGCGTGCGCGGGGTGTCCAGCACGGCATAGCTGTCCAGGGCCAGCAGCCGGCGCTGTTCCGCCGCCAGTCTCTCATCCTGCGCGGGCGGTGTCGGGGTCATGCCAGCGGTCCTTGCACCAGCGTCTGCGCAGGCAGGCGGTCGATCTCGGCCAGCAAGGCGGCCAGCGCGCGGCCAGCGGCATCCAGCACGGCACGCCCCTGTTCAGCCGTGGCGGCGGCCGCGTTACCCACCGCACCGGCCGGGTTGTAGTCCTGCATCTGCCAGCCCAGCCTGGCGCTCTTGCCGTTGCCCAGGATGGGAAATTGTGGCGCGCGCTGCTGCGAGGCGGAAGCAAAGTTCTGCGCCTGCGCCATGGCCACTTGAGCGGGCTTGAGCGCCAGCATCATGGCGGTCTCGATCTGCCCGGCGTGGATGCCGAAGCGATGCTCCTCGGCGCTGAACAGGCCCTCGACCTGCGCGCCCAGGGGCAGGTCGAACCAGTTCACGCTGTAGACGAGCAAACCCAGCCGCGCGCGCAGATCACGCGCCACGATGTCCATCACGCCGACCTGGCCACCGTGCGCGTTGAGCAGCACCAGCTTCCTGACGCCGGCCCGCGCCACCGACTCGCCGATCTCGGTCCACAGGCTGATGACGGTGTGGGCGGACAGCGTGAGCGTGCCGGGATAGGCCTGGTGCTCGGGGCTCAGGCCCACGGTCTGGGTCGGCAGGAAGAGCACGGGCAGGTCCGCAGCGATGTGCGGCAGGGCCGCGGCCACCACGCCGTTGGCCAGATCCGTGTCCACGCTCAGCGGCAGGTGCGGGCCGTGCTGTTCGATCGCGGCCACCGGCAGCACGGCAATGGCGCGCGCGGTGTCCAGCTGCGCGAAGTCGCGCGTGGAAAGGTCGGCCCAGAAACGCGGAGAGCTGGCGGGGGAAGGGGTGCCCATCCTTCTATCTTAGAGCCTCCGGCATCACCGACCGCGCCCGGGGGTCATCGCGGCCGAACCCGGCCGCTTCAGCGCTGGTACATCCAGCGGCGTGCCCAAGGCAGGCCATGGGCGCGCCGACCGGACTTGGTGCACAGCACCTGGTAAAGCGATATTTCATCGTGATCGAAAGCCCATTGGCAGCCAGCCAGGTACACCCGCCAGATGCGCCAGCGGCGCTCGCCCACCATGTCGCGCAGCTTCTCGCCGGCAGCCTCGAAGGCCTGGCTCCACAGGCCGGTGGTGCGGGCATAGTGGCGGCGCAGGCTCTCCACGTCCAGCGCCTCCAGGCCGCCGGCCTGCAGGGTCTTGAGCACGGTGGCGATGTGCGGCAGCTCGCCTTGCGGGAAAACGTAGCGGTCGATGAAACGGCCGCCGCCGTAGGCGGTCTCGCCGTCGTTGACGTCGGTGGAGGTGATGCCGTGGTTGAGCACCCAGCCGCCGTCGGCCAGCAGGCCGTTGATGCAGGCGAAGTAGCCCTCCAGGTGCTTGAGGCCCACGTGCTCGAACATGCCCACGCTGGTGATGCGATCGTAGGGGCCCTGCACGTCGCGGTAGTCCTGCAGCCGGATCTCCACCCGGTCCTGCAGGCCGGCGGCGCGCACGCGCTCGGTGGCCAGCTCGAACTGGCGCTGCGATAGCGTGATGCCGATGCAGCGCGCGCCGAACTTCGCTGCAGCCCGCATGACCAGCGCGCCCCAGCCGCAGCCGATGTCCAACAGACGCTGGCCCGGCTGCAGCTGCACCTTGGTCAGGATGTGGTCGATCTTCTTGACCTGCGCCTCCTCCAGCGTTTCGTCGCCGTTCTCGAAATAGGCGCAGGAATAGACCATGGCCGGGTCCAGCCAGGCCTGGTAAAACGCGTTGGAGACGTCGTAGTGGTACTGGATGGCCGCGCTGTCGCTCTTCTGGGTGTGCTGGAAATGGCGCGCGATGCGCGTGAGGCGGCTCTCGGTCCGGCTGCCGGCTTCGGCCAGACGGTGCGCCATCTCCAGGATGTCGTCCACGCTGCCGTCCACATCGATCAGCCCCTCGACATAGGCCTCGCCCAGGCTGTCCAGCGTGGGCGAGAGCAGCAGGGGCACGGCGCTGGCCTTGCGCACCCGGATCACCACCTTGGGCGTGCTGAAGTCCCCCAGGCGCAGGCCCGAGCCGGGCGCCGGGTTCTCGCCCCACTGCACGAGCAGGGGCAGCTGGGTCTTGGACTTGATCTGAGCCACCCAGGGGCTCAGCACCGCTTCCATGCCGGTCGCCATCATGAATCTCCCCTCCAAAGAGCGTTTCATGCACAGGCCAGCCAGACGGCCTGTTGTCATCTCCGACGCACGCATCATTCGGACCAGAAAATGCAGCGGGAATTCGATAGTGTCTATGAGGACCATAGGGAATTCAAGGCTTTCAGCCTTGGCTTATATTCATGGCCGGCCCCATCCCCAGACGGTGCCCGCGGGGAACTTGCGCCAGCCTGGCGCACTCCCATCCTCCTGCCGCCCCTCCGGAAGTCCTTGATGCCCCTGCCCCCTGTACTGCGCAAGCTGTTTTTCATCGTCCTGACCCTGGTGTTCTGCGGCGGCGCCCAAGCCCAGGGGGTCTCAAGCGCCGGCGGCGCCGTGCTCACCACACCCCAGTCGCGTACCGAGCTGCTGGCCCACGCGCCCGAAGGCGTGTCGCCCGGCCAGCCGGTCTGGGTGGGCCTGCAGATCCAGCACCAGGAACACTGGCACAGCTACTGGAAAAACCCCGGCGACTCCGGCCTGCCCACCGAACTGGCATGGACACTGCCGCCCGGTGTCCAGGCCGGTGACATCGCCTGGCCGATCCCGAAGAAACTCCCGGTCGGCCCCCTGGTCAATTACGGCTACGAAGGCACGCTGCTGCTGGCCGTGCCCCTGACCATCACGCCCGACTTCAAGCCGCCCCTGCTGGGCCAGGACCTCACGGTCAAGCTGCGCGCGAGCTGGCTGATCTGCAAGACCGAGTGCATACCTGAGGAAGGCGAGTACACCCTGCGCATTCCGCTCAAAAGCTCCACCGCCTTGAACGGCGCCACCTTCGAGGCCGCGCGCCAGGCCCAGCCCCGGGCCCTGGACACGGACAGGAACAGCCGCGTCCAGATCGAGGGCCAGACCCTCAAGCTCAGCGTCGCCGGCCTGCCGGCCAGCCTGCGCGGCAAACAGCTCGACGCCTTCCCCGAGACCGCCGAAGTCATCCCTCCCGCGGCGCCCTGGCAGCAAAGCTGGCAAGGCGCCGTGTGGACGGCCGAGTTGCCGCTCATGGCGCAGCGCAGCGCCAGCCCCAAGCTCCTGCCCGTGCTGCTGACCCAGGGCGGCCAGGGCTGGCGTGTCGAGCTGCCGGTCCAGGGCAATTGGCCGGCCGGCGCCGCGCCCGCCACTGTTTCGCCGGCCCTGCAGGCCGCGCTCGCGGCCAATGCCGCGACGGCCGCTCCGGTCACGCCTCTGGGTTTCTACGCGGCCCTGCTGGGCGCCCTGCTCGGCGGCCTCATCCTCAACCTCATGCCCTGCGTGTTCCCGGTGCTGGCCATCAAGGTGCTGAGCTTCACGCGCCACGCCGACGACCACCGCAGCCACCGCCTCAGCGGCCTGGCCTACACCGCCGGTGTCATCGTCAGCTTTTTGGCCCTGGGCCTGCTGCTGCTGGGCCTGCGCGCCGCGGGCCAGAGCCTGGGCTGGGGCTTCCAGCTGCAGAACCCGGGGGTGGTGGCCGCGCTCGCCGCCCTCTTCACCGTCATCGCGCTCAACCTGGCCGGCGTGTTCGAGTTCGGGCAGTTCGCGCCCAGCTCGCTGGCGGCCTTCCAGGCGCGTCATCCGGTCGTTGACGCCTTCCTCACCGGCGTGCTCGCGGTGGCCATCGCCTCGCCCTGCAGCGCCCCCTTCATGGGCGCCTCGCTGGGCCTGGCCGTCACGCTGCCGGCCGCGCAGGCCCTGCTGATCTTCGCCACCCTGGGTCTGGGCCTGGCCCTGCCCTATCTGCTCGCCAGCTTCGTCCCGGCCTTCGCGCGCCTCTTGCCCAAGCCGGGTGCGTGGATGGACGCGCTGCGCAAGTTCTTCGCTTTCCCCATGCTGCTCACGGTGGTCTGGCTGGTCTGGGTCATGGGCCACCAGAGCGGCATGAACGGCGCTGCGGCCCTGCTGGTCCTGCTGGTCGCGCTCAGCGCCGTGATCTGGGCGTTCACGCTCGCCGGCCGCCTGCGCACGGTGCTGGCCAGCCTGCTCATTGCCCTGGGCGCCTGGGGCGCCTGGGCGCTCGGCCCCTACCTGTTCCAGGAAGAAAGCGCGACCACCCTTCAGGCCGGCGACGAACGCTGGCTGCCCTGGAGCCCGGAACGCCAGCAGGCCCTGCTGGCCGATGGCAAGACCGTCTTCGTGGACTACACCGCCGCCTGGTGCGTGACCTGCCAGTACAACAAGCAGACCACACTGGCCGACGCCGAAGTGCTGGCCGACTTCGACGCGAAAAAAGTCGTGATGCTGCGCGCCGACTGGACCCGGCGCGACCCGGCCATCACCGCCGCGCTGGCTCAGCTGGGCCGCAACGGTGTGCCGGTGTATGTCCTCTACCGCCAGGGACGCGCCCCCCTGCTGCTGTCCGAAGTCCTGTCCGTGAACGAATTGCGCCAGGCCCTGGCCACGCTCTATTGATGTTTTCTTTATTCATGACACCTGCCGTTCAGGCTGAGCCTGTCGAAGCCCTTCGACAGGCTCAGGGCGAGCGGATGTGAGGTGCTTGTCATGA
>JAGWTL010000127.1 GCA_028869035.1 Burkholderiales bacterium
ATGGTGCTGTTCGCCGACCTGAACGAGCAGGACTTCGGCATGATCCACGCGCCGATCGACGATCTGGAATTCACAGCGGGCGAGGTGCTGTACGCCGAAGGATCGCGTGCCAAGGGTATTTACACGCTGCGCCGCGGCATGATCAAGCTGGTGCGGGTCACGGCCGACGGGCGCCAGCGCATCGTGCGTGTGCTGCGGCCGGGCGATGTGGCAGGGCTGGAGGCGCTGGGCGGCGGGCATTTCGATTGCGATGCCGTGGCCCTGACCGGGATTGCCGTCTGTCGCATTCCGCTGGAGGTGATCCACACCTTGGGTGCGAGCAGCCCGCGCCTGCACCTGGGTCTGATGCAGAAATGGCAGGCGGCGCTCAAGGATGCCGACGACTGGCTGGCCGACCTGAACTTCGGCACGGCGCGCCAGCGTGTCTCCAACTTCATTCTCAAGATGCGCAGTCCGACCGACGGCCACACCGTCACCCTGTTCGCGCGCGACGACATGGGCGCCATGCTGGACCTCAAGCTCGAGACCGTGAGCCGCGAGGTCAGCCGCCTGGTGCGTGAGGCGGTGATCGAGCCGCTGGACAGACACGGCCGCGTCTACCGCCTGCACGAGCCGCAGCGCCTGCAGTAGGTGGCCTGATCGGGTGTCAGGCCCAGGCGTCGATCAGCGGTTCGGCCTGTTCGATCAGGAACTTCTTGAAAGACTGCGCCGCCGGCGAGAGCTTTTTCTGGCTCAGGTGGGTGACGTACCACCTGCCCACGATGGGCATGCCGCTGATGTCCAGCAGGGCCAGATGGCCCGCAGCCAGCTCGTGGCGCACCGTGCGCATGGAAAGGAAGGACAGGCCCATGCCGGCCATGACGGCCTGCTTGATGGTCTCGTTGCTGGGCATCTCCATGGCCACCTTGATCGGGATCTCGTACTGCTCGAACAGGCGCTCCATGGCCGCGCGCGTACCTGAGCCCTGCTCGCGCACGACAAAGGGGTGGTCCTTGAGGATGTCGAAGGCCATGCGCTTGCGGCGCACCAGGGGGTGGTCCGGCGGGGCCACGATGCTCAGCGGGTTGCTGGCGAAGGGGGTGGCCTCGCAGTCCAGATTGGCCGGGGCGCGGCCCATGACCACCAGATCCAGTTCATTGCGGGCCAGCATGCCCAGGATGTTGTCGCGATTGTCGATGCGCAGGGCGATGTCGATGCCCGGCATGAGCTTGGTGAAGCGCACCAGCAGCATGGGCACGAAGTACTTGGCCGTGCTGACGATGCCCAGTTCGATACGGCCTTTCTTGGCGCCCACATGCTCGGCCATGCTGGCTTCCAGGTCCTTGAGCTTGCCCAGGGCGGCAATGGCATGGATCAGGAACTCGTGGCCGGCATGGGTGAGCTGGATGTTACGGCCCACCGGTTCTATCAGCGAAAGACCGAAGGCTTCCTCCAGCTGGCGGAGCTGCATGGACACGGCCGGTTGCGTGACAAACAGGCGTTCTGCCGCCCGTGAGACGGATTTCTCGCGGGCGACTTCGATGAAGGTCTGCAGTTGTTTGAGCGTGTAGTTGCGCATGTAATCAAATCAGCAAATGCTGATATTTGCAGAAGCAAACATTATATTTTGTTGATGGGTCAGGCGTGGCCACCGGGGGACGGCGGGGCCATGTGGATGTGGCGGCCGTACTGCTCGGCCAGGAAGGTTTCGCCACGCTCCAGGATGAAGTAGCGGAAGGCCTCGGCTGGCGGCGACAGCAGCTTGGACAGGGTGTGCACCACGTTCCAGGCGCGCACCACCGGGCTGCCCTGGACGTCGAGGATGGCTACCAGCTGATTGTCCAGTTCCAGGCCGATGGTGTGCAGCGAGAGGAAGCTCAGGCCCATGCCGGCCATGACGGCCTGCTTGATGGTCTCGTTGCTCGACATCTCCATGGTGACCTTGGGCTCGAAATTCCCGGCATCGAAGAATTTTTCCATGGCTGCGCGCGTCCCCGAGCCCTGCTCGCGCACGATGAAGCTGTAGGGCTGCAGCGACTGCACGTCCAGCAGGCCGCGTTTGAGCAGCGGGTGGTCCACCGACGCGACGAAGACGTGCGGATGCGCGGCAAAGGGCTCGGCGCGCGTGGCCATTTCCTTGGGCGGACGTCCCATGATGGCGATGTCCACCTCGTTGCCCTGCAGCATCTTGAGCAATTGCTCCCGGTTGCCGACGATGAGTCGCACCTCGATGCCCTCGTGCTCGCGCTGGAATTCGGCCAGCAGGCGCGGCAGGAAGTACTTGGCGGTGCTGACCATGCCGATGGTCAGCGTGCCGATCTCCAGCTTCTGCAGCCGTGCGGCGGCGTCCTCGGCGTCCTTGAGCGTGGCGAGGATCTTGCGGGCGTAGACCAGCATGTACTCGCCGGCTGTGGTCAGCGCCACCTGGCGGCCGCTGCGCTCGAACAGGGGCAGGCCCACATGGCCCTCGAGTTCCTTGATCTGCATGGTCACGGCCGGCGGCGTCAGGTGCAGCGCCTGTGCAGCCTTGCTGAAACTGAGCTGGCGGGCGACTTCACTGAAAACCCGAAGCTGGCGGAAGGTAGCGTTTTTCATTAAGTAATAGCTTAACAAAAAGCAAATAAAGTTTGAATTTACCTTATTTGCAGAGTTTCTTATATTTCATTCCACACCAGCTTTCATCCCCCTCAGGAGATTTTTGATGAGCGCCTCGACCCAGATCACCGACGCCAAAAAGCGCTACAGCGCAGGCGTTCTGAAATACAAGCAGATGGGCTACTGGATGCCCGACTACAGCCCGAAGGAAACGGACACGATCTGCCTGTTCCGCATCACCCCGCAGGACGGCGTCGATCCGGAAGAAGCGGCCGCCGCCGTGGCCGGCGAATCGTCCACCGCCACCTGGACGGTGGTATGGACCGACCGCCTGACCGCCTGCGACAGCTACCGCGCCAAGGCCTACAAGGTGCAGCCGGTGCCCAACACCCCCGGCCAGTACTTCGCCTGGGTGGCCTACGACCTGATCCTGTTCGAGGAGGGCTCGATCTCCAACATGACGGCCAGCCTGATCGGCAACGTGTTCTCCTTCAAGCCGCTGAAAGCCGCGCGCCTGGAAGACATCCGCATCCCGGTGGCCTACGTCAAGACCTTCAAGGGCCCGCCGACCGGTCTGATCGTGGAGCGCGAGCGCCTGGACAAGTTCGGCCGCCCCCTGCTGGGCGCCACCACCAAGCCCAAGCTGGGCCTGTCGGGTCGCAACTACGGTCGCGTGATCTATGAAGGCCTCAAGGGCGGCCTGGACTTCATGAAGGACGACGAGAACATCAACTCGCAGCCTTTCATGCACTGGCGCGACCGCTTCCTCTACGTGATGGACGGCGTGAACAAGGCGCAGGCCGTGACCGGCGAGGTCAAGGGCAGCTACCTGAACGTGACCGGTGCCACGATGGAAGACATCTACGAACGCGCCGAGTTCGCCAAGGAGCTGGGTTCGGTCGTGATCATGCTGGACCTGGTGATCGGCTGGTCCGCCATCCAGAGCATGGCCAACTGGGCCCGCAAGAACGACATGATCGTGCACATGCACCGTGCCGGCCACGGCACCTACACCCGCCAGAAAAACCATGGCGTGTCCTTCCGCGTGATCGCCAAGTGGCTGCGCATGGCCGGGGTCGACCACCTGCACACCGGCACCGCCGTGGGCAAGCTCGAAGGCGACCCGATGACCGTGCAGGGCTACTACAACGTCTGCCGCGACAGCTACACCAAGACCGACCTGCCGCGCGGCCTGTTCTTCGACCAGGACTGGGCGGACACCAAGAAGGTCATGCCGGTGGCCTCCGGCGGCATCCACGCCGGCCAGATGCACCAGCTGATCGACCTGTTCGGCGACGACGTGATCCTGCAGTTCGGTGGCGGCACCATCGGCCATCCGCAGGGCATCCAGGCGGGTGCCGTGGCCAACCGCGTGGCGCTCGAAGCCATGGTCAAGGCCCGCAACGAAGGCAAGGACATCAAGAACGAAGGTCCGGAGATCCTGAAGAAAGCTGCCCAGACCTGCGCTCCGCTGAAGGCCGCGCTCGATACCTGGGGCGACATCAGCTTCAATTACCAGTCGACCGACAGCAGCGACTTCGCCGTCACGCCCGCCGTCGCCTGAGACCACGCATACAGGAGAACCGAACCATGATGACCAATCCCACCGGCCGCCTGACCCAGGGCCAGTTCAGCTTCCTGCCCGACCTGAGCGACGCCGAGATCACGCTGCAGATCGAATACGGGCTCAAGAAGGGCTACGCCTGGAGCATCGAGTACACCGACGATCCGCACCCGCGCAACACCTACTGGGAAATGTTCGGCATGCCCATGTTCGATCTGCAGGATGCCGCCGGCGTGATGATGGAGATGAAGAGCTGCCGCAAGGCGTTTCCGAATCACTACATCCGCATGATGGCCTTCGACTCCACCCGCAACGTCGAGTCCATCGTCATGAGCTTCATCGTCAACCGTCCGAAGAGCGAAGGTGGTTTCATGCTGGAGCGTCAGGAAATCGGTGGCCGTTCGATGCGCTACACCACGCGCGGCTACGGCGCCGACAAGCCGGAAGGCGAGCGCTATTGATGAAGTAGCAAACCGTTCCCGGCCCCGCCGGGAACGGTGCTGCAGAACAGATTCGAGCCATGAACGCCCCCAGCTACTCCATTCCCGGTGTCATGCCGGCGGCGACCGTTCCCGCCGCGGCGCCGGACGAACCCGCCCATACCCCGGTGGACAGCGGCGCGCGCAGCGTGGCGCAGGTGCTGGCGCAATCGCAGGTCGAGGACGTCCTGGCCGAGCTGGAGCGCGACCTGGTCGGCCTGGCGCCGGTCAAGGCGCGCATCCGCGACATCGCGGCCCTGCTGGTGATCGACAAGCTGCGCATCAACCTGGGCCTGACCAGCCAGGCGCCCAGCCTGCACATGAGCTTCACCGGCAACCCGGGCACGGGCAAGACCACGGTGGCCATGCGCATGGCGCAGATCCTGCACCGGCTGGCTTATGTGCGCAAAGGCCACATGGTGGCCGTCACCCGTGACGACCTGGTGGGCCAGTACATCGGCCACACCGCGCCCAAGACCAAGGAAGTGCTCAAGAAGGCCATGGGAGGCGTGCTCTTCATCGACGAGGCCTACTACCTCTACCGCCCTGAAAATGAGCGCGACTACGGCCAGGAGGCCATCGAAATCCTGCTGCAGGTGATGGAGAACCAGCGCGACGATCTGGTGGTGATCCTGGCGGGCTACAAGGACAGGATGGACACCTTCTTCCAGTCCAACCCCGGCATGTCCTCGCGGATTGCCCATCACCTGGATTTTCCCGACTACTCGGTGGGCGAACTGATGCAGATTTCCGGGAAAATGCTGGAGACGCAGAATTACCGCTTCGGTCCCGGTGCAGCCGAGGCCTTCGACCGGTACCTGCAATTGCGCACCGTCCAGCCGCATTTCGCCAACGCACGCAGCGTGCGCAACGCGCTGGACCGGGCCCGTCTGCGCCAGGCGAGCCGCCTGTTTGCCGAGCGCGACCGCGAATTGACCCGGGACGACCTGACGACTATCGAGGCGCAGGACATCCTGGCCAGCCGACTGTTTAAAACCGAGTGAGGTTCTCCATGACTCAGCCCACGCTTCAAGCCCTGATCTTCGACGTCGACGGCACCATTGCCGACACCGAGAGCCTGCACCTGGAGGCCTTCAACTACGCCTTCAACGAGCTGGACCTGGGCTGGCACTGGGACGAGGCGCTGTACACCGAACTGCTGGAGGTTTCCGGTGGCAAGGAGCGCGTGCAGCACTACTGGAAGCAGATCAACGCCGACGTGAAGGCGATCGATGCGCAGGCGGTTCAGCACACGGTGAATCGCATCCACGAACTCAAGACCGCCTATTACGAGGGCGCCATCAACGCCGGCGCCGTGGGCTTGCGCCCGGGGATCCTTGACCTGTTCGAGGAAGCCGCCGCCGCAGGCGTGCAATTGGCCATCGCCACCACCACCTCGCCGGTCAACATTGCCGCGCTGCTGCGCCGTGCCATGGGGCCGGGCTGGCGCCACGCATTCGCGGCCATCGGTGATGGTTCCACGGCGCCGCTGAAGAAGCCGCATCCCATGGTGTACGTACAGATCCTGCAGACCCTGAAGCTCGACCCGCGGGCCTGTCTGGCGTTCGAGGATTCGGGCAATGGCCTGAAGGCCGCCACCCTGGCCGGCCTGGCCACGGTGATCACGCCCACCCTGTACACGCGTCACCACGATTTCAGTCGCGCCATGCATGTGCTGACTGACCTGGGCAAGGTGCATCTGGCGGACCTGCGGCAATGGCACCAGGCGCACTGGTCCGGCGAGCGCCTCCTGAGCGTCGAGCAATAAAGAGAAACACCCATCATGCCGCTGTCCAAACGCACTACCCTGACCCAGTTTCTCATTGAGGAGCGCCGTCGCTTTCCGGATGCGCGAGGCGACTTCAATGCGCTGATCCTCGACGTGGCCCTGGCCTGCAAGGCCATCGCGCGCGCCGTGGCTTTCGGTGAACTCGGTGGCGTGCTGGGCAACCAGGCCGGCGAGACGGGCGACAGCGTCAATGTGCAGGGCGAGACGCAGAAGAAGCTCGATGTGCTGAGCAATGATCTCTTCATCCGTGCCAACGAATGGGGCGGCCACCTGGCCGGCATGGCCTCCGAGGAGATGGATCTGCCGCGTCAGATCCCGGCCAAACATCCGCGCGGCAAGTACCTGCTGGTGTTCGATCCCCTCGACGGCTCCAGCAACATCGACGTCAATGTCTCCGTGGGCAGCATCTTCTCCATCCTGCGGGCACCGCAGGAGGTGGTGGCCAGCGGCCGCGATGTGGCCGAAGCCGACTTCCTGCAGCCCGGCGCGCAGCAGGTGGCGGCAGGTTATGCGCTCTACGGCCCCACCACCATGCTGGTGCTGACGGTGGGCAACGGCGTCAACGGTTTCACGCTCGACCCCAATCTGGGCGAGTTCATGCTCACGCATCCGCAACTGCAGATCCCGGCCGATACCCAGGAATTCGCCATCAACGCGTCCAACAGCCGTTTCTGGGAGGCGCCGATCCGGCGCTATGTGGACGAGTGCCTGGCCGGCAAGACCGGACCGCGCGGCAAGGACTTCAACATGCGCTGGATCGCCTCCATGGTGGCCGAGGCGCACCGCATCCTGATGCGCGGCGGCGTCTTCATGTACCCCAGGGACAGCAAGGAGCCGGCCAAGAACGGCCGCCTGCGCCTGCTGTACGAGGCCAATCCCGTGGGTTTCATCATGGAGCAGGCCGGTGGCCGCGCCAGCACCGGCCGTCAGCCCATGCTGGCGGTGCATCCCACCGCGCTGCACCAGCGCATCGGTCTGGTGTTCGGCTCGAAGAACGAGGTGGAGCGCATCGAGCGCTACCACGCCGAGCCGACCCGGGTCGAGAGCGACAGCCCGCTGTTCGCCGAGCGCGGCCTGTTCAGGGTATGACCCCCCTGAGTGCCCTGCGGGCCCTCCGTACCAACAGCCGGAGTCTGTGGCTCTTCGGCCTGTCCAAGCCTGCGCAGGCAGGCTTGGAGCCGCAGGCCTCAGCCCCCAAGGGGGGACGACACCGGCGGCCCGGCGAAGCCGGTTCCGCGGTGTCCCGCGACAAATCCCGCGGGCGCTGGCAGGGGCACACATCGCATGCGGCGAAAGATTTTTTAGCTCCAGGAGACCTCCGTGTCTGAACGTCATCCCATCATCGCGATCACCGGCTCATCGGGGGCCGGCACGTCCACCGTGACGCGCACCTTCGCCAACATCTTCCGCCGCGAAGGCGTGAAGGCCGCCATCATCGAGGGCGACAGCTTTCACCGCTACGACCGC
>JAGWTL010000128.1 GCA_028869035.1 Burkholderiales bacterium
GGCTTTCATAAATCATGACAAGCACCTCACATCCGCTCGCCCTGAGCCTGTCGAAGGGCTTCGACAGGCTCAGCCTGAACGGCAGGTGTCATGAATAAAGAAAACATCAATAGACGTCCCACGAAGGAGAGATCACGATGGCCCTGACGCTCAACCATTTCTCGATCCGCACCACCGACATGGACGCCACGCGGGTGTTCTACGAACAGGTGCTGGGCCTGACGGTGGGGCCGCGCCCGCCTTTTCCCTTTCCCGGCCTGTGGCTCTACAGCGGTGACACCGGCAGCTGGGCCAACGCCATGGTGCATGTGATCGGCATCGACAGGAATGACCCCGAGGGCCTCAAGCGCTACCTCGGCGACCGTGACGCCTCCTCGTTGCAGGGCAGCGGCGCGGTGGACCATATCGCGCTCTTCGCCCAGGGCCTGGAGCGCATGCTCGCGCACCTGAAAAAACTCGGCATCGAATGCCGCGAGCGCACCGTGCCGCTGATCGGCCTGCACCAGCTCTTCCTGGACGACCCCAGCGGCGTGGTGATCGAACTCAACTACCCGGCGCAGGAAAAGACCGAGCTGGACGCCAAACAGGCGAAGGCTGCCGCCTGATGGCACGCATGCTCGTCGCCGGTGGTTCGCTCGGTGGCCTGCTCGTGGCCAATATGCTGCTGCGCGACGGACACGACGTGACCCTGCTGGAGAAGGCCACGGGCTCGCTCGACGGCCGTGGCGCCGGCATCGTCACGCACCGTCCACTGGTGACGGCGCTGTCGCGCTGCGGCATCACCTCGGAGGCGCCGCTGGGCGTGGCGATCGAGCGCCGCGTGGTGCTGGACCGCGCGGGCCACACCGTGGCCCAGGCCCGCATCCCGCAGGTGCTGACCTCCTGGAGCCGGCTGTATGCCATCCTGCAGGCGGTGTTTCCGGCCGAGCGTCATGTGCAGGGCGCGGCCGTGAGCCAGGTGCGCCAGACCGGGGCGGGTGTGAGCGTGCAGTGCGAGGACGGCCGCCGTTTCGAGGCCGAGCTGCTGGTGGCGTCCGACGGCATCCGCTCGGCGGTGCGCCATGCGCTCGCGCCGGAGGTGTCCATCCAGTACGCCGGCTACGTCGCCTGGCGCGGCGTGTGCGACGAGGCGGTGCTGTCCCGCCACACCCTGGAGACGGTGTTCGAGACCTTCGGTTTCGGCCTGCCGCCCGACGAGCAGCTCATCGGCTACCCGGTGGCCGGCGCCGGCAACTCGGTGGCGCGCGGCCAGCGCCGCTACAACTTCGTCTGGTACCGTCCGGCGCCTGACAACGGCGCGCTCCAGGCCCTGATGAGCGACGCCGACGGCCGGCACCATCCGCTGGG
Source organism: Burkholderiales bacterium (assembly GCA_028869035.1). GTDB lineage: Bacteria > Pseudomonadota > Gammaproteobacteria > Burkholderiales > Burkholderiaceae_C > Hylemonella. The sequence goes on from JAGWTL010000128.1 coordinate 1,348, forward strand.
CCTGCCGCCCCACAGGGTGGACTGGCGCAACGTGGCCGCCGTGCGGCAGGCCGCGCGCGACAAGCTGGCCCCGCAGTTCGCCGAAATGCTGGAGAAGACGGCGCAGCCCTTTCTGCAGCCGATCTACGACCTGTGCAGCGAGCGCATCGCCTTCGACCGCGTCGCGCTGATGGGCGACGCGGCCTTCGTCGCGCGCCCGCACGTGGGCATGGGCGTGACCAAGGCCGCCGAGGACGCCATGGCCCTGAGCGACTGCATCGCCGCGCACGGCGCCACGCCCCAGGCCCTGCGGGCCTTCGAGCAGCTGCGCCGGCCGGCCGGCCAGGCGGCGGTGCAGCGCGCGCGCCGTCTGGGCGCCTACATGCAGTCGCACGCCCAGCCGGGGGCGACCACCGATTCGATCGACCGCGACGCGCGCGAGGTGATGATGGAGACCGCCATCGACCTCTCGCCCGTCCCCGCATGACAACTCGACCTGGAACGCACCAGGCAGCTGGTATTTCTTTCAAACCCTGACAACCACCGGAGACACAAGATGACTGAGAAGACTGAGAAGCTTTCCCCCAGCAACCCGGGCCGTCGGTCCCTCATCGTCGGCGGCGCGGCCGTCGCCGTGGCGCCGGCCTGGATGGGCGTGGCGCGGGCCCAATCGACCCCGATCAGGATCGGCTTCCCGGTGCCGCTGACCGGCGCCTTCTCCGCCGAGGCGCAGGACCAGGTGCGCGCCGCCGAGATCGCCATCAAGGACTTCAACGAGGCCGGCGGCTACAAGGGCCGCAAGGCCGAGCTGCTGGTGCGTGACGACAAGCTCAACCCCGGCGAGGCCGCCACCCGCACGCTGGAGCTGATCGAGAAGGACAAAGTCGACTTCGTGGTGGGCTCGCTGTCGGCGGCCACCCAGCTCTCCATCAACGCGGTCTGCCGCGACCGCAAGGTGCTGTTCAACTCCATCAGCCAGTCCGACGCCATCAACGAGGCCAAGGACTGGAGCCTGTACACCTTCCACGAGGCGCTCAATCCGCATCTCACCGCCGGCGCGGTGGCGCGCTACGCCTTTCCGAAGTTCGGCAAGAAGGTGGTCTACCTGACCGCCGACTATGCCTACGGTCACGAGATGGTGCGCGGCTTCCAGCGCGCCGGCCAGCCCCTGGGTGTGCAGACCCTGGCCGACATCCGCCACCCCATCGGCGCGGCCGATTACTCGGCCTTCCTGCCGCGTATCCAGTCGCTCAAGCCCGACATCCTGGTGCTGTGCAACTTCGGCCGCGATCTGGTGAACTCGGCCAAGCAGGCCACCGACTTCGGCATCAAGGCCAACACCAAGATCATCGCGCCGGTGCTGCTGTACACGGCCCGCCAGGCCGGCGGCGCCGATGCCTTCGAGGGCATCCTGGGCGGCACCTCCTACTACTGGGGCATGGAAGACAAGATTCCGGCGGCCAAGGCCTTCAACGACAAGTTCCGCAAGGCCTATGGCGGCGCCGTGCCCTCGGACTACGGCGCGCTGGGCTACGCCGGCGTGCGCAGCGTGCTGCAGGCCGTGCTCAACGCCAACTCGACCGAGTCCATGAAGGTCAGCATCGCGCTGCGCCAGCTGCGCTACAACTGGTACAAGGGCGAGCAGTTCTACCGCAAGTGCGACCACCAGTCGGTGCAGTCGGTGGTGATCGTCGAGTCGAAGTCGAAGGCCATGAAAGACAAGTACGACGTCTTCAATGTGCTGGCTATCGAGAACGCCGACGAGAAGAACCTGCGCAGCTGCGACGAGCTGGGCCACAAGATCTCGACCTGAGCCCGCATGGTTTGCCTGCCCGTTCGTCCTGAGCCTGTCGAAGGACTGCAAGGCTTCGACAGGCTCAGCCTGAACGGACTTGAGCGAGCGGCGTTCACTTGTACGGTACGCCGTTCGCAACCCATAGTTCAATTTTGAAGACGTCGCATGCTAGACATCTCGCCCCAACTGTTGGCCCTGCAGTTGATGACCGGCATCGCGCTGGGCGCCATCTACGCCCTGCTGGCGATCGGCCTCTCCCTGATCTTCGGCATGCTCACCGTGGTGAATTTCGCCCACGGCGCCTTTTTCATGGTGGGCGCCTTCCTCGGGGTCTACTTCCTGGGGGTCACCGGCAGTTTCTGGTTCAGCCTGCTGCTGGTGCCGCTGGCCACCGGCGCCATCGGCCTGGTGTGCGAGCGCTTCCTGGTGCGCCCGCTCTACGGGCGCGGCATCGACTACCCGCTGCTGCTGACCTTCGGCCTGTCCTATGTGCTGGTCGACGCGATGCGCCTGCTGTTCGGCATCGAAGGCATGCCCAGTTCCACGCCCGCCGCGTTGCGCGGCTCGGTGTTCCTGGGCTTCGGGTATTTCCCTCTGTACCGGCTGTTCCTGATCGGCGCCACGGCCGCCATCGTGCTGGCCCTGTGGCTCTTCATCGAGAAGACACGCTACGGCCTGATCATCCGCGCCGGCTCGCGCGACCCGGAGATCGTCAAGGTGCTGGGCATCGACATCGCGCGCGTCTGGCTGCTGGTCTTCGGCATCGGCACGGCCATCGCCGGCCTCTCGGGCCTGTTGGCGGCGCCCACGCGCGCGGTCAACCCCGAGATGGGCATTCCCATCCTGGCCGAGTCCTTTGTGGTCACGGTGGTGGGCGGCATGGGCTCGCTGCCCGGCGCGGTGGTGGCCGGCCTGCTGGTGGGCATCGTCTTCGCGATGACCTCGCTGGTGGCGCCCGCCTACGCCGAACTCTCCATCTTCGTCCTGATGGCCGTGGTCCTGCTGATCCGCCCCCAGGGCTTCTTCGGCAAGGCCGGACTACTTTCATGAACACCCCCAGGCTGCGCGCACTGCGTGTCGCTACGCCACCCCCCTTGCAGGGGGCAACGCCAGTGGCCCGGCCAAGCCGGTTCCACGGCGTTCCCCGCCTGGACATTTCCTGCCTGCATTTCTTTGCTTCAAGCTGCGAACTGGATAGTCATGGGTCAATTAACTAAGCTGATGCTTCTTGTCCGGCAGCACCGCGTGGCCTCGGCCCTGCTGTTCCTGCTGGTGTTTCCCTTCCTCATGCCCTACGACGCGCTGTCGGTCAACATCCTGATCTTCGGCCTCTACGCCGTGGGCTTCAACCTGCTGTTCGGCTACACCGGCATGCTGTCCTTCGGCCACGCGGCCTTCCTGGGTGTCGGCTCCTATCTCGCGGGCATCGCGGTGGTGCATGCCGGCTGGCCCTGGTGGGCGGCGATCCTGGCGGGCGTGGCCTCGTCCTGCGGGGTGGGGCTGGTGATCGGCTTCCTGGCCATCCGCACGCGCGGCATCTATTTCTCCATGGTGACGCTGGCGCTGGGCCAGATCGTCTACTACGCCTTCTACAAGGCCGATCACTGGACCGGCGGCGAGAACGGCCTGCGCGGCGTGAAGGTGGAGTTCATCGAGCTGCCGGGCATTTCGATCAACTTTCTCGACCCGCTCAACAAGTACTACGTGATCTACGCCTTCGTGGCGCTGGCCCTGTGGTTCCTCTCGCGCGTGCTGAGCTCGCCCTTCGGCGCCGTGATCGAGGCCATCCGCGAGAACGAGAAGCGCGCCGCCGCCTGCGGCTACGACGTGGCGCGCGCCAAGCTGCTGGTCTTCGTGCTCTCGGCCGGCATCTGCGGTCTGGCGGGCACGCTGCGCGCGCTGCACCTGTCCATCGTGCCGATCGACTCGCTGCACTACCTGCAGTCGGGCCAGGCCGTGATGATGTGCCTGCTGGGCGGCATGGGCACCTTCTTCGGCCCCTTCGTCGGCGCCGCCGTCTTCCTCTACCTGGAGGATGTGATCACCAACCTCACGCGCTACTGGATGGGGGTGGTGGGCCTGGTCTTCATGGTCTTCGTGCTGTTCTTCCCCAAGGGCCTGTGGGGCACGCTGCTGCACTGGCTGGAGCGCTGGCAGCGCCGCCAGGGAGGTGCTGTATGAGTGATACCCCTATCCTCGAAGTGCGCCACGCTTCGCGTTTTTATGGCAAGTTCAAGGCGCTCAGCGATGTGAGCGTGTCCTTCCGCGCCGGCGAGCTGACGGCCATCATCGGGCCCAACGGCGCCGGCAAGAGCACCTTCTTCAACGTGATCAGCGGCGGCGTGCCGCCCAGCGCGGGGCAGGTGCTGTTCCAGGGGCAGGACATCACGGGCATCGCCCCGCACGAGTTCGCCCGCCTCGGCATTGCCAAGAGTTTCCAGATCACCAACGTCTTCAAGCACCTGAGCGCCCACGAGAACGTGCGGGTGGCGCTGCAGATGCAGACCACGCGCTTCCAGCTGCTGCGCCCGCGCCAGCACTACGTCGAACTCATCGAGCGCGCCGATGCCCTGCTGGCGCGCGTGGGCCTGCAGGCCTGCCGCGACAAGCTCGCCGGTGACCTGGCCCATGGCCAGCAGCGCTCGCTGGAAGTGGCCATGGCCCTGGCCTGCGAGCCCAGGCTGCTGCTGATGGACGAGCCCACCGCCGGCATGTCGCCCGAGGAGACGCTGGTGATGATGGCGCTGATCCGCCAGCTGGCGCAGGAACGCACCGTGATCCTGGTGGAGCACAAGATGAAGATGGTCATGGGCCTGTGCAGCCGGCTCATCGTGCTGCACCACGGCGAGCTGCTGGTGGATGGCACGCCCGAGGAGATCCGCAACAACGCCGAGGTCAGGCGCGTCTACCTGGGCCAGGGTTAAGGAAGATCATGCTCAAAGTTCAACAACTCAACGCCTGGTACGACCACAGCCATGTCATCCAGGGCCTGGATTTCGAGGTGCGTGCCGGCGAGATCGTCACGCTCATGGGGCGCAACGGTGTCGGCAAGACCAGCACGCTGCGCACCCTCATGGGTCTGGTCGGCAAGTGCCGCGGCCAGGTTGTCTTCGACGGCCAGGACCTGCTGGGCCAGCCGCCGCACGTGCGCTTCCACCACGGCCTGGCCTATGTGCCCGAGGAGCGGCGCATCGTGCCGGGCCTGACCGTGCTGGAGAATCTGCAGCTCGGCCTGCTGGCCAGCCCGCGCCGCGGCGAGATGAGCGCCATGATCGACGAGATCGCCGAGACCTTCCCGCGCCTGAAGGAGCGCCTGCACCAGGAGGGCACCTCGCTCTCCGGCGGCGAGCAGCAGATGCTGGCGATCGCCCGCGCCATGATGGCCAGGCCGCGCATGATCCTGCTGGACGAACCCTCCGAGGGCATCATGCCGCTGCTGGTGCACGAGATGTTCCAGCTCTTCGTCCGCATGAAACAGGCCGGCACCACCATCCTGCTGGTGGAGCAGAACGTGGAGCGCGCGCTCTCGATCTCCGACCGCGCCTACATCCTGGACCAGGGCCGGATCGTGCACCAGGGCGACGCCGGCGAGCTGCTGCGGAACGCCGAGATCCAGGAACGCTACTGCGCGGTCTGAGAGGCTGAGAGCAAATTGCCCATGGCCGCTCATCCCCCGCAAACACCCCCACTCGGCGTTGCAAATGCTCGCCGTAGCCCGAGCTATGGCTGTGCTTTGCGCCTTGATCGGGGGCGTTTGCAGGGTCTGCTCGACCACGGTCAATTCACTCTCAGCCTCTGAGCCGACGGTCGGGGCAGGGCGGGACTGAGATAATCCCCCCCATGGAAATACTCGCCTTTCTGATCGACTTCATCCTGCACGTGGACAAGCACCTGGAGGCCTTCGTGCAGGGCTACGGCGCCTGGGTCTACGCGCTGCTCTTTCTCATCATCTTCGTCGAGACCGGCGTGGTGGTCATGCCCTTCCTGCCGGGCGACTCGCTGCTCTTCGTGGTGGGGGCCATGTGCGGCGTGGGGCTGATGAGCTACCCTCTGTCGGTGGGTCTGCTGTTTGCCGCCGCGGTGCTGGGCAACCAGAGCAATTACACGATCGGGCGCTACTTCGGCCCCAAGGTCTTCCAGTGGGAGGACTCGCGCTTTTTCAACAAACGGGCCTTCGACCAGGCGCATGCCTTCTACGAGAAGTACGGCGGCATCACCATCGTGGCGGCGCGTTTCATGCCCTTCCTGCGCACCTTTGCACCCTTTGTGGCGGGTGTGGCGCAAATGACGCGTGCCAAGTTTGCCTTCTATGACGTACTGGGTGGCGCCCTGTGGGTGGGTGGCATCATCACCATTGGCTATTTCTTCGGCAACATCCCCTTTGTGAAATTGCATCTGGACAAGGTCATCTGGGCCATATTCCTGGTTCCCGGCCTCGTCGTGCTCTACGGCGCCTGGAAGGCGCATCGCATGTCGCGCAGCGCCTGAGCATTTGCGCGGTGGGGTGGATGAATGACCAGCTTGCCGGCAATGGCCGGCTGTGTGCATCATTGGGTCAGTTCAGGCCGGCTGCCACGATGCCGGTCGTCAGCAGGAAGGTGCAGACATGCCACGCAAGAAAGCCGACACAGACAGCCACCGCCGCCACGAGACGCCCAGCATGAAGGCGGTGCCCGAGGCTGAGGAAGTGCTGGTGGGCCTGGTGCTCAAGCGTCCTGGCGGCTACTACTGGAGCCT
>JAGWTL010000129.1 GCA_028869035.1 Burkholderiales bacterium
CCATCGGGCTGGACGGCATCGAATTCATCGAGTACGCCACGCTCAAGCCCCAGGCCCTGGGCCAGGTGCTGGAGATGATGGGCTTTCGCCCGGTGGCGCGTCACCGCTCGCGCGAAGTCACGCTCTATCGCCAGGGCGCGCTGAACATCGTGGTCAACGCCCACCCGCCGGACGCACTGGGCGCCAGCCACGGCGCCGACCACCCCGGCATCAGCGCCATCGCGCTGCGGGTGCGCAGTGCGCGTGCCGCGCGCGAGTACGTGCTGGAGCGCGGCGGCTGGGAAGTGCCCGGTCACCCCGATGCGATGGAACTCAACATCCCCGCCATCCACGGCGTGGGCGGCAGCCGCATCTACCTGATCGACCGTTACCAGGACTTCTCGATCTACGACGTCGACTTCATCACTATCCCCGGCGCCGCGGCCCAGGCGCCGGTGCTGGCCGGACTGAACTTCTTCGGCATCGTCCAGTACATCGGCATCGGTCGCAGCTATGACTGGATCGAGTTCTACCAGGCCTTGCTGGGCGCGACCCTGATCCCCGACGAGCAGCGCTTCGGCATCATGCCCTCGGGCAAGCTCATGCGCACGCCCGCGCTGCACGCCGGCCAGTCCTTCATGATCCAGCTGGTCGAACCGGCGGTGGACGCCCCCGATCCGCGCGAGCAGCTGCAGCGCATCGGCCTGGGTGTGCCGGACGTGCTGGCCGCGGTGCAGGCCCTGCGCGCCCAGGGGGTCGAGTTCATCGAAAGCCCGGCCACCCACAGCGGGCAGCGCGGCGCGATCAGCAAAACCTACCTGGGCAGCGTGGTGTTCGAGCTGGTGCATTCCGCAGCGGAGCCGGCATGAACGACCGCCGCAGCATGGAAGAAGCCATCCGCGGCTTCGGCATGGACACCATCACCCTGGCCGGCCCTTTGCAGGCCAAGCTCCAGGCCATGAAAGACGCCGGTTTCAGCCAGGTCATGCTCAAGGCCAACGACCTGGTGGGCCACCCCGGCGGCTGGAAGGCCGCAGCGCGCGAGGTGCGTGAGAGCGGGCTGCGCGGCACAGGCTTCCAGGTGCTGCGCGACTTCGAGGGTCTGAGCGGCCACCTGCACGACTACAAGGTCGACATCGCCAAGACCATGCTGGAGATGTGCGCCGAACTCGGCTGCGACGTGCTGCTGGCCTGCTCCTCCACCTCGGCCCACGCCTCGCAGGACCTGGACCACATCGCGCGCGACCTGCGCAAGCTGGCCATGCTGGCCATACCCCACGGCATCCGTATCGCCTACGAGGGCCTGTCCTGGGGCCGCACCATCAACGAATACACCACGGCCTGGGACGTGGTCTGCCGCGCCGACGCGCCCAACCTGGGCGTCTGCATCGACTCGTACCACATCCTGGCCGCCAAGACCCCGCTGGACGCCATCCTGGATCTGGACCCGGCCAGGATCTTCCTGGTCCAGCTCTCCGACTTCATGTGGCGCGAAACGCCGACCTTCGAGGAGCGCATGGCCACGGCGCGCACCTATCGCGTCTTTCCCCGTGAAGGCGTGCACACCGAAGAACTCATAGCCCTCGTGCAGAAGCTCGACCGGCTCGGTTATGCCGGCGACTACAGCTTCGAGGTCTTCAACGACGACTTCGTGCAGATGCCCCTGCCCATGGTGGCCGAACGCGCGCGCAAATCGGCGCTCTGGCTGGCCGACGATATCCTGCGCCGCTCCCTGCCCCTGCCCAACCAGCTCAGGCTGCGCGCACGCTGAGCGGGAACGGCCCGGCCCGCTTCAGATCTGCACGCGCGTGCCCAGCTCGATCACGCAGTTGTTGGGCAGGCGGAAGAAGTCCGCCACATTGCCGGCGTTGCGCGACATCAGGGCAAACAGCGCCTCGCGCCAGCGCGCCATACCGGTACCGCGTGTGGGCACCACGATCTCGCGGCTCAGGAAGTAGGACGTCTCGAACAGGTTGATGGGCAGGCCCTGGGCCTGGCACAGCTCCAGCGCTTTCGGAATATCAGGCTGGTTCTGGAAACCGTAGTTGATCTGCACCCGCCAGAAACCGGGCGCCAGCGGGCTCACCTGCACGCGCTCGCCAAAGGGAATCCAGGGCACATCGTGGAAGGCCACGGTGAGGATCACATTGCGCTCGTGCAGCACCTGGTTGTGCTTGAGGTTGTGCATCAGCGCCTGGGGCACGGTGTCCGGATTGGCCACGGCATACACGGCCGTGCGCGAGACTCGGTGCATGCGGTCGGCCGAGAGGGCGCCGATGAAGGGCAACAGCTCGGGATCGCCCTGGCGGATGTTGTCCAGCAGCAGCTCGCGCCCGCGCCGCCAGGTGGCCATGACGATGAAGATGAGACCGCCCGCGACCAGGGGGAACCAGCCACCGTCCACGAACTTCAGCATGCAGGAGGCCACCAGCATGGCGTCGAGCAGCAGGAAGGCGCCCGTGGCGGCCAGCGCCAGGGGCAGAGGGTAGTTCCAGGCGTGGCGGATGACAAAGAAAGTGAGTGCCGTGGTGATGAGCATGGTGACCGTCACCGCGATACCGTAGGCGGAAGCCAAGGCGGAAGAGCTGCCGAAACCCACCACCGCCAGCAGCACCGCCGCCAGCAGCAGCCAGTTGACCTGGGGCATGTAGATCTGGCCAGCCTCGCGCGCCGAAGTGTAGTGCACCTGCAGGCGCGGCAGCAGGCCCAGCTGCACGGCCTGCTTGGTCATGGAATAGGCGCCCGAGATCACGGCCTGCGAGGCAATCACCGTGGCCAGGGTCGCCAGCAGCACGGCCGGGATCAGCCAGGCGGCGGGAAACAGGCGGTAGAAGGGGTTGTCCAGTGCCGTGGGATCGCGCATGAGCAGCGCGCCCTGCCCCATGTAGTTCAGGGCCAGCGCGGGCAGCACCAGACCGGTCCAGGCCAGCTGGATGGGCCGCTTGCCGAAATGCCCCATGTCGGCATACAGGGCCTCGGCGCCGGTGAAGGCCAGCACGATGGCGCCCAGCGCCACAAACATATGCCAACCCTGCGCGCGCAGGAAGGCCAGCGCCTCCAGCGGGTTGAGTGCGGCCAGGATGGCGGGCTCGCGCAGGATCTCCAGCACACCGGTCAGGGCCAGCACGCCGAACCACAGCAGGATGACGGGGCCGAAGAGCTTGCCGACCAGGCCGGTGCCGAAACGCTGGACAGCAAACAGGGCCACCAGCACGGCCACCGAGATCGGCAGCACATAGGGCTTGAGCAGGGGCGTGGCCACTTCCAGCCCCTCGACCGCGCTGAGCACCGAGATGGCGGGAGTGATCACGCTGTCACCATAGAACAGGGCCGCGCCCATGACACCGGTGAGCAACAGGGCCACACGCCGCCGCGCGGTCTTGCCCGCCGCCTGGGCGGCCAGGGCCGTGAGCGCCATGATGCCGCCCTCGCCGCGGTTGTCGGCGCGCAGGATCAGCAGCACGTATTTGAGCGTGACCACCAGCATCAGGCCCCAGAAGATGGTCGACACGGCCCCGACGAGATGGGCCGCATCGAGCGGGATGCCGGTGGCGGGGCCAAAAACCTCCTTCATGGTGTAGAGCGGGCTGGTGCCGATGTCGCCATAGACCACGCCCAGCGCGCCCAGGGTCAGGGCGGCCAGGCTTTCGCGTCCGGTATTCGAATTCATGGGTGCCTGTCGTCAGTGTAGAGGTCTCCACTGTCGCGCGGCGCGCATCAGGAACGCATAAGGACGCTCATTCGTCGGCCAGGCGGTAGCCCACGCCGGTTTCGGTCAGCAGATGGCGCGGCTCGGCCGGATCGCGCTCGATCTTGGCGCGCAGCTGGCCCATGTACAGGCGCAGGTAGTGCGTGTGCGCTGTGTATTCGAGGCCCCAGACCTCGGCCAGCAGCTGGCGGTGCGTCACCACGCGGCCGGCGCTGCGCACCAGGCGCGCCAGCAGTTCGTACTCGGTGGGCGTGAGGTGCACGGCCTGGCCCTCGCGTGTCACCGTGCGCGTGGCCAGGTCCACCTGCAGATCGTCCAGGGTATGCGTGGTCACGGCGGCGGCCAGCGCCGTGCCGCGGTGGCGCAGGGCCACACGCATGCGCGCCAGCAGCTCGGCCACGCTGAAGGGCTTGCTCAGGTAGTCGTCAGCCCCGGCGTCCAGCAGCGCGATCTTCTGCGCTTCCTGGTGACGCGCCGAAATCACGACGATGGGCAGGCTGGACTGGCGGCGCACCTGCTGCACCAGCTGCAGACCTTCGCCGTCGGGCAGGCCCAGGTCCAGCACGATGAGCTCGGGCGGGCTGTGCTGCAGCAAGGCGCCGGCCTCGCCCAGCGTCACGGCCGTCTGCACCTCGAAGCCCTCCAGCGCGAGTGCGGACTGCACCAGCGCGCGGATTTCGCGGTCGTCCTCGACCACCAGCACACGCAGGGTCATGGTGCAGGCTCCGGCGTCGCGGGTTGGGCCTCGACAGGCAGTTGCAGGCAGAAGTCGCTGCCGCCACCTGCACGCGGCCGCAGGATCAGCGGCGCGCCGTGCGCCTGGGCGATGGCGCGGCACACCGCCAGCCCCAGGCCGGTGCCGCGGCGGCCGGCGCGGTCGCCGCGCACATAGGGCTGGAAGATGACCTCGCGCTCGCTCTCCGGCACGCCCGGGCCCCGGTCGCTGACGCACAGCTCCAGCGTGCCGCCCTGCGCCTGGGCGCTGACCTCGATCTCGCCTTCGCCATGCTGCAGCGCGTTGTCCAGCAGATTGCTCAGCAGCTGGGCCAGCAGCACCGCATCGGCGCGTACCAGGGGCAGGCCCTCGGGCACGTGCGCGCGGATGCGCTGCGCCGGGTCATGCTGGCGCAGACGGGCCAGCACGGCGCCGACGATCTCCTCCAGCGACTCCCACTGGCGCTGCACGGTCTGGCCCGGCGTGGCCAGGCGCAGCAGTTGCAGCGTGTTGTCGCTCAGGGTGCTGAGGTACTCGGCCTCGTTGACGATGCTCTCCAGCAGGCGCGCCTGCGCCGTCGCGTCCAGGCGCGCGCGCTGCGTCTGCAGCGAGGTGGCGGCCGCCACGATGGCCGCCAGCGGCGTGCGCAGGTCGTGCGAGATGGCGGCCAGGAAAGTGCTCTGCATCTGCTGGCGCTCGGCCTCGCGCTGCGCGGCCTGCATGGCGCGGCCCACGTACAGGCGACCCAGCGCCTGTGCCAGCAGCGCACAGAGGGCCTGTGCGTGTTCGCGCCCGCTCTCGTCGGCCGGCGGTGCCGGCTGCACACCTGCGGCACCATAGACCTGCCCCTGGTCGAGCAGGGGCAAATACCACGCCCCCAGCCCGGGCCAGCGCCCGGTACCCGGCCCGAGCACGGCACGCTCTTTCATGCAGGCGCGCAGGCCGTCGCGCACGGCGGCCTCCAGTGCCGCAGGCGCTTGCGGCTCCCCCGCCGCGTCGGCCAGCGCCAGCCGGCACGGGCCGCCGTAGGCTGCGTCCAGCGCGTCCTGCCCGAGCTGGCGAACCTGCGCGGGTTCGATGGCCGCCACGAGTTCGGAGGCCAGGGTCTGCAGTTGGTGCGCGCGGCCTTCATTGAGCCGGGCGATCTCGGTCTCGCGCCGCAAGCCGCTGGCCAGGCGGCTGATGACCAGGGCCACGACGAGCATGACACCCAGGGCGATGAGGTGTTCGCGGTTGTCGACCGCGAAGGTCCAGCGCGGCGGCACGAAGAAGAAGTTCAGCACCGTCACTGCGCCCACCGCGCAGACCACCGACGGCAGCCAGTCCAGCCGGTAGGCGGCGATCACCACGACCAGCACGTAGATCATGGCCTGGCTGGTGAGCGACACGTAGGGCTCCAGCGCCGCGCACAGGGCCGTGGCCGCCAGCAGCAGGCACGCCACCGTGGCCCAGGCGCGCCAGGACGGGGAAGAGGAGGGCCTGTTCATGGCCGGCAGCGTACCACCTGGGGCATCAGGAAAGCATCAGGATCGGCCGGTGCGAGGCCGGCGCCGCAATAGCCTTATCGGCGGCGCTAGTTCTGTCGAACTATTGGCGACCACGGCGGCTTCCGCTACGCTTTAGCTCCCCCAAGAATATTCCTTTTGAAAGCACGCCATGTCGGGATCCCCCTCGCTCGAATCCACCGCCGTCCACCTGCTGCGCAGCATGCCGGAGGCCGTGATCTTCTGTGACCTGGAAGGCATCATCCGCGTCTGGAACGGCGGCGCCGAAAAGGTCTTCGGCTGGTCGGCCGCCGAGGCGGTGGGCCAGAGCCTGGACCTCATCATTCCCGAGCGCATGCGCAAGGCGCACTGGGACGGCTTCAACCAGGCCATCGAACGCGGTGGTGTCAAACCCGGGCGCACGTCCATGATCACGCGCTCGCTGCACAAGAGCGTCGAGTTCATCTACGTGGACATGAGTTTCGAGATGGTGCGCGACGAGGCCGGCAAGATGCTGGGCTCGATGGCCGTGGCGCGTGACGCCACCAAGCGCTTCAACGACGAGAAGGCCCTGCGCAAGCAGCTGGCCGACCTGACGGCCAAGCCGGCGGGCTGAAGCCATGGGCACGGCTCTGCCCGGCTTCGATGCCCCGGCCGTGGGCTTCGAGCAGCCTTACGAGATGCTGGCCGCCTGCCACGAGCGTGTGCAGCGCAGCCTGGACCTGCTGGGCCGTCTGGTGGATCACCTCGACGACAAGGGCCACGACGCGCAGACGCGCTCGGCTGCGGCCGACGTGCTGCGCTACTTCGATATCGCCGCGCCCCTGCACCACCAGGACGAGGAACTGCACGTCTTTCCCCTGCTGCTCAGGCGGGAGGATGCCCCGCTGCACACCGTCGTGTCGCGCCTGCAGGCCGAGCACCGGGAGATGGAGGTGCTGTGGGCATTGCTGCGTGTGGCCATACTGCGCTGGCAGGAGCCCGACTGCACCGACGGCGTGAGCGCAGAGCTACGCGCTGCGATCGAACGCTTTCGCGGGATCTATGCTGGTCACATCGAAGCCGAGGAAAGCCAAGTGTTCCCGGCGGCGCGCGTAGCCATGAACCAGGCCAAGCAGGAGGCCATGGGCCGCGAGATGCAGGCGCGGCGCCAGGGCTGAACTCAGCCCCGCACGACAAACACCGGGAGTTGCGCGTGCGAGAGCACACGCTGGGCCACGCTGCCCAGCACCACCTTCTCCACCCCGCGCCGGCCGTGCGAGCCCATGACGATGAGGTCGGCGCCCAGTGTCTTGGCCGTCTCCAGGATGCCGCGCCAGATGGTGTGCGCCTCCACCACCTGCGTGCTGACCGTCACCCCCGCCTTCGACAACACAGCGCGCGCGGCCTCGGTGGCCTCTTGGGCTTCGGCGCTGGCCGCGCTCAGGTACTCGGCCTGGCCGTAGGCGAAGTCACTGCCCAGGCCGGTGAAGGGATAGGGGTCGATCACGTAGATGACGCTGACCGCGCTGCCGAAAGCCCGGGCCAGGCCGGCCGCCGTCTCCACCGCTTTCTGCGCGGTCTCTGAACTGTCCACGGGAACCAGGATGTGCTTGAACATGGCGACTCCTTGCTGTATCAGCTGACGGTGTCTTCGCCCTGGAAGGCGCCGGCGCGCAGCGTGACGACCAGCGTATCACGGTAGGCCGGCTGCGCCAGCGGCTGGATGGGCGTGGTCTCGTGGACCACACGCGCATCGTCCAGCAGCAGCAGGGACCAGGGTTCGGCCAGCGTGAAACGCTGGCCGTTGGGACCTGCGGCCTCGAACACGCGGGTCTCGCCGCCCTTGACACCACGCCGCTCCACCAGGAACACGGCCACCAGGTCCACGCCGTCGCGGTGCGCGCCCTCGGGCGTGGGCCGGCCGATGCCGTCGGTGGTGTCGATGCGGAAGGGGTGGGCCTCCACGTACCAGCGC
>JAGWTL010000130.1 GCA_028869035.1 Burkholderiales bacterium
GCTAATGACGACCATCCGTGTAAAAGAAAACGAACCCTTTGACGTGGCCCTGCGCCGCTTCAAGCGCACCATCGAGAAGCTGGGCCTGCTGACCGACCTGCGCGCCCGCGAGTTCTACGAAAAGCCGACGTCCGAGCGCAAGCGCAAGAAGGCTGCCGCCGTCAAGCGCAACTACAAGCGCATCCGCTCGATGCAGCTGCCCAAGAAGCTGTACTGATCGTCCTGGGGTCCCCGACCTCACTGCGCATCCAACAACCCGCGCTCGGGACGCCAGGCGCGGGTTTTGTTTTTTCTCCGGAGATTTCCCATGTCCCTCAAAGACCAGATCACTGAAGACATGAAGGCCGCCATGCGTGCCAAGGACAGCGAGCGCCTGGGCACCATCCGCCTGCTGCTGGCCGCCATGAAGCAGAAGGAAGTGGACGAGCGTGTCACGCTGGATGACGCGGCGGTTGTCGGCATCATCGACAAGCTGATCAAGCAGCGCAAGGACTCGGTCGCCGCCTATCTGCAGGCCGCGCGCCAGGACCTGGCCGACAAGGAAAGCGCCGAGATCAAGGTGCTGACGGCTTACCTGCCCCAGCGCCTGACGAACGAGGAAGTCGCCGCCGAAGTGAAGGCCATCGTGGCCGAACTCGGCGCCAAGGGCCCCGGCGACATGGGCAAGGTCATGGGCGCGGTCAAGACCCGCCTGGCCGGCAAGGCCGAAATGGGCCAGGTCTCCGCCGCCGTGAAGGCTGCGCTGGCGGGCTGACCCGGCTGCGCCGGGCCGGGGGCGCCAGACCGCGTCTTAAGCCCGGCCTAAGCCTGGCTGCGCTAGAGTGCGGGGATGCGTCTGCTGCTGGTGGAAGATGACTCGATGATCGGCGAAGCCGTGCTGGACCTGCTGCGCGCCGAGCACTATGCCGTGGACTGGGTGCGTGACGGCGAGATGGCCGACACCGCCCTGCGCACGCAGGACTACGATCTGGTGCTGCTCGACCTCGGCCTGCCCCGGCGCGACGGCCTGGACGTGTTGCGCGCCCTGCGCGCGCGCCGCCAGCGTGTGCCGGTGCTGATCGCCACCGCACGCGACGCCGTGCAGCAGCGCATCGAGGGCCTGGACGCCGGCGCCGACGACTACGTACTCAAGCCCTACGACCTGCACGAGCTGCTGGCCCGCCTGCGCGCCCTGTTGCGCCGGGCCGCCGGCCGGGCCGAACCCGTGTACGAACACCAGGGCATCTGCATCAACCCCGCGACCCGCGAAGTGACGGCCCAGGGCCAGCCGGTGCAGCTCTCCGCCCGGGAATGGGCCGTGCTGGAGCCACTGCTGGCCCGTCCGGGCCTGGTGCTCTCGCGCGCCCAGCTGGAGGAGAAACTCTATGGCTGGAAGGACGAGATCAGCAGCAACGCCGTCGAAGTCTATATCCACGGCCTGCGCCGCAAGCTGGGTCCCGGGCTGATCCAGAACGTGCGCGGCGTCGGCTATATGGTGCCCAAGGCCGGACCATGAGCCTGCCTGCCCCGTCCCTGCGCGCGCGCCTGCTGTGGTTCCTGCTGGCCGCCATCGCGCTGGCCGCGCTGCTGCAGGGCTGGGTCGCCTACCGCAGCGCACGCGCCGAGGCCGATCAGATCTTCGATTACCACATGCAGCAGATGGCGCTGTCGCTGCGCTCGGGCCTGCCCGGCGGCAGCTGGACACCGGGCGCGGCGGACCTGGCCGAGGACGAGAACTACGATTTCGTGGTGCAGGTCTGGTCCTCCGATGGGCTGCGCGTGTTCGAGTCGTCCGCCGGCGCCGCCCTGCCCCAGCGCGCCGTGCTGGGCTTTTCGGACGTCAGGGCGCATGGCAGCACCTACCGCGTCTACTCCCTGCAGACGCCCTGGCACGTGATCCAGGTGGCCCAGGACATGGCCGTGCGCCGCAGCATGGCCGGGGCACTGGCCCTGCGCACCATCGCGCCCGTTGCACTGATGGCGCCGCTGCTGATGCTGGTGGTGTGGTGGGTGGTGAGTTCCTCCCTCGCGCCAGTGGCGCGCGTGCGCTCCCAGCTGGCCCAGCGCCATGCCACCGATCTGGACGAGGTCAGCGAGCTGGGTCTGCCCGACGAGATCCGCCCCCTGGTGCACGAACTCAATCTGCTGCTGGTGCGCGTGCGCCAGGCCTTCGAGGCACAGAAGAACTTCGTCGCCGACGCTGCCCACGAACTGCGCTCGCCGCTGGCTGCCCTCAAACTGCAGGCCCAGGGCCTGCAGCGCGCCCATGACGACACGGCGCGCGAGCTGGCCGTGAGCCGACTGACGGCCGGCATCGACCGCGCCGCGCGCCTGGTGGAACAGCTGCTGGTGCTCGCACGCCAGCAATCCAGCCCCGCGGTGGGCGCAGCGGCCGAGCCGGTGGCGCTGGCCGCCCTGGCGCGCCAGGTGCTGGGAGAGATGGCGCCGATGGCGCAGCAGCACGGCATCGACCTCGGCCTGGGTGCTGCGGATGAAGCGCTCATCCCGGCTTACCCCGAAGCCCTGCGCGTCCTGTTGCGCAATCTGCTGGACAACGCGATCAAGTACACCCCGGCCGGCGGCACCGTCGACCTGGAGTTGCAGCGCCGGGACGACCGTCTCGTGCTGAGCGTGGAGGACAGCGGCCCCGGCATCCCCGAAGCGGAACGCCAGCGCGTGCTCGACCGCTTCTACCGCGTCGCCGGCACCGACACCACCGGCAGCGGACTGGGACTGGCCATTGTCAAATCCATTGCCGATCTGCACAACGCCACGCTGGAACTGTCGGCTTCCAGCCGACTCGCTGGCCTGCGCGTCGACATCTCTTTTCCGCTGCCCGCCTGAAACCGGCCGCTGCCGGGGCCTGCGGCCATGCGCCGTGGCAGGCTTAAGCGTGGCCTAAGACTGCAGGCCCATCATTCACTGCATGTTCCATCCTGAAACGACCAAAGGAGTCACCATGCACAAGCGTCTGCTCACCCCCACCCAGCTTTTCCTGGCCCTGCTGGCCGCCGGTCTGATCGGCGGCGGCGCCTCCAGCCTGGTCTACGGCACACACGCCCAGGCCGCGACCGCCCCCGCTGCAGCCCCGGACAGCCTGCCCGGGACCAGCGCCAGCACCGACTTCTCGCAGATCACCCAGCGCTACGGCCCCGCCGTGGTCAACATCAGCGTCAGCGGCATGCGCAAGGCCTCCAACGATGGCGAGGACCAGGGCGCCCAGCGCAACGGGTCGGGCATCGACCCCAACGATCCCTTCTTCGAATTCTTCCGCCGCTTCCAGGGCCCCAACGGCGGCTTCCCTTCGCCCCGCGGCACCCCCACGCACGCCCAGGGTTCGGGTTTCATCATCAGCGCCGACGGCCTGATCCTGACCAACGCGCACGTGGTGCGTGACGCCAAGGAGGTCACCGTCAAGCTCACCGACCGGCGCGAGTTCGATGCGCAGGTGCTGGGCGCAGACCCCAAGACCGATGTCGCCGTGCTCCGGATCAAGGCCAAGGATCTGCCCACCGTCCCCCTGGGCAGCGCGCATGACCTGAAAGTCGGCGAATGGGTGCTGGCCATCGGCTCGCCCTTCGGCTTCGAGAACAGCGTGACCGCCGGCGTGGTCAGCGCCAAGGGGCGTTCGCTGCCGGACGACAACTTCGTGCCCTTCATCCAGACCGACGTGGCCGTGAACCCGGGGAATTCTGGCGGGCCGCTGTTCAACACACGCGGGGAAGTCGTGGGCATCAACTCTCAGATCTACACCCGCACCGGCGGCTACCAGGGACTGTCCTTCGCCATCCCGATCGAGGTGGCGGCCAAGATCAAGGACCAGATCGTTGCCACCGGCCATGCCAGCCATGCGCGCCTGGGCGTGACGGTCCAGGAAGTGAACCAGACCCTGGCCGAATCCTTTGGTCTGGACCGCCCCGAAGGCGCCCTGGTCAGCAACGTGGCGCCCGGCAGCGCCGCCGAGAAGGCCGGCCTGAAGGCGGGCGACGTCATCCGCAAGTTCAACGGACAGGCCATCGTCGCCTCGGGCGAACTGCCGGCCCTGGTGGGCCTGGCCATGCCGGGTGACAAGGTGGCGCTGGAGGTCTGGCGCCAGGGCAAACGCCAGGAGATCCAGGCGAAGCTGGGCGATGCCAGCGAAAAGGCCACCGAGGTCGCGCAGGACACGCCCGGCAAGGGCCAGGGCCGCCTGGGCCTGGCCCTGCGCCCCCTGCAGCCACAGGAGAAACACGAGGCCGGTGTGACCGCGGGTCTTCTGATCGAGGACGCCTCCGGCGCAGCGGCCATGGCCGGCGTGCAATCGGGCGACGTGCTTCTGGCCGTCAACGGCACGGCTGTCAAGAGCATCGAACAGGTGCGCGCCCTGGTGGCCCGGTCCGAGAAGTCGGTGGCGCTGCTGATTCAGCGCGACGGCGACAAGATCTTCGTGCCCGTGCACCTCGGATAAACCTTGCACTCATCCCGTCACGACGCTCCTCATGAAGTCACCAGTCCATCGCCCCGCCCCGGCCCAGGACCGCCCATGCTGAAGACACTGCTACTCAGCCAAATCGGCAGCGGCAGGAGCCGGATGGACCGGCGCCTGTCGGCCCATATCCTGCCGACCTCGGCCACCATGATCGGCGTCTGCATGACGGTGCTGTCGATCGGACACCTCGCCCAGGGCGGCGAGTTCCGCATGATCGTCGACAAGCTGCTGGCCGTCGATGCCCTGGTATTCCTGATCAGCTCGCTGCTGTCCTTCATCGCCATGCGCGCCGGGCGCCAGGGGCGATCGCTGGAAGTGCGCGCCGAGCTGGTGTTCACCGGCGGACTGGTGCTGCTCGCGCTGATCGCTGTTGTGCTGGCCTTCGCCATATCCTGAAACACCCAAGCCCATGAACAACAGCCCAGCACGCCATGCCAGGGTGACGCAGGACGCCGCCATGCTCGCCATCATCGAGCACATCGTGCACAAGCACCGCGAAGCCGCACAAGGCCATGAGCGCGCCGGCCGCGCTTCACAGGCCGAACGGGAATACGCAATGGTGCGCCGGATCGAGAACTATCTGGCCGGGCATCGCGGGCCGAGACGACTGGAACCCTGAGGACCGGCCCCTTTCGCACGGGTGCCGGGAAACGGAAGCGCAGTTGCCGGCCAGAGGTGCGGTAACCGAGCCGCGGGTAGATCAGAGCGGTCGGCCCTGGCGAGCGAGCAGCCAGGCCGGCGCGTCCTGCAGCGACACCGGGCGCAGGAAACGCGCCAGCGCTGCATCGCCGACCGAGGTGCTCTCGGGCCGGGTGCTGCTGGGCCAGGGACCGCCATGTTGCTGGGCCGCCGTGACGGCCACGCCCGTGGGCACACCGGCAAAGAGTACCCGACCGGCGATGGCCATGGCACCGCGCACGAGCGCCTGCACATCCGCGCTTTCGGCCTGCGCGCCCCAGACCGTGACGGTCAACGAGCCGCCCGCGGCCTGCAGCACTTGCAGGGCCTGGGCCACACTGGCCGCACGCACGACGAGGCTGCCGGGGCCGAAGACTTCCTCACGCAGGGCCGCCTTGGCAATAAAGGCGTCTGCACTCACCTGCGCCAGCACCGGCCGCGGCGGCCGGCCCGCAGCGGCGAGCTCATGCACGACAAACGCCGCGCCGGCCTCGCCCCAATGGGCCACGCCGGCGTCGAAGTTCCTGCGCATGCCCTGCGTGAGCATGGCGTGCGGGTTCTGGCCGGTCAGGGCCAGTCCCAGCTGCTGCACAAAAGCGTCGTTCACAGCCTTGGCATCGGCCTGCGTGGCGTCGAGCAGCACGATCACACCGGGGTTGGTGCAGAACTGGCCGCAGCCCAGCGCGATGGAGCCGGCCAAGGTCGTCGCCAGATCAGCGCCTTTGGTCTTCAGCTCGGCCGGCAGCGCGATCACGGGATTGATGGAACCGAGTTCGCCGTAGAAAGGAATCGGACGCGGACGCGCCGCGGCTTCGGCCGCCAGCGCGGCACCGCCGCGTGTGGAACCCGTGAAGGCCGCAGCCGCGATGGCCGGGTGGCGCACGAGCTGCACACCCACTTCGTTGCTGGCGCCCTGCACCATGCCCACCAGACCGGCGGGCAGGTTCTGCGCAGCCAGCACCTGGCGGATCAGGGCGTAGGTCTGCTGCGAGAGCTGCGGGTGGCCCGGGTGGGCCTTGATCACCACGGAACAACCGGCGACCAGCGCGGCCGCGGTGTCACCACCGAGCACCGAGAAGGCGAAGGGGAAGTTGCTGGCCGCATACATCGCCACGGGGCCCAGGGGCAGCAGCCAACGCTGCATGGCGGGGTGGCCCGCGGGCGGGGCACCGGCCACGGCGGGATCGTCCGTGTATTCAAAAGGCACGCCGCGCTCGGCGATGTCGGCGAAACGTCGCAGTTGGAAAGCCGTGCGGTCGAGTTCGCCGTTGAGACGCACCGGACCCAGCGCGGTTTCCTGGTCGGCCATGGCCACGAGGGTCTCACGGCCGGCTTCCAGGCCCGCGGCCAGTGCACGCAGCAGGCTCGCGCGCTGCGCGCCGCTGCCGGCCTGCCAGAGCGCAAAGGCAGCAGCGGCGGCCGTGCAGACGGCGTCGATGTCGGCCGGGGTCGAAGCCGTCAGCGTGCCCAGCACTTCGCCGGTGCGTGCGTTGCAGGAAGAGAAGGATGTGCTCATGGATCAGCTCGCAAAAAAGTTGGGGAATGCTGAACAGGCCCCTCCGTTCGGACCGAGCTTGTCGAAGTCCTCTGCAAGTTATTGATTTGCAAAGAGAGCGTTTCGACAGGCTCAACGCGAACGGACTGGTTCAGCGCACCAGGCAGGGACGCTTGTTGTCGAACTTCCAGCCGGGGATCAGGTACTGCATGGCCGTGGCGTCGTCACGCGAACCCAGGCCATGCTGCAAATAGAGTTGATGGGCTTTCTCGACCTCGACCATGTCGAACTCCACACCCAGGCCCGGCTTCTTCGGCACCTGCACGTGCCCCCCCACGATCTTCAGCGGCTCTTTCGTGAGGCGCTGGCCGTCCTGCCAGATCCAGTGCGTGTCGATGGCCGTGACCTTGCCGGGTGCGGCCGCGGCCACGTGGGTGAACATGGCCAGCGAGACGTCGAAATGGTTGTTGGAATGCGAACCCCAGGTCAGGCCCCAGTCGCGGCAGGTCTGCGCCACGCGCACCGAGCCGGCCATGGTCCAGAAATGCGGATCGGCCAGCGGGATGTCCACACTCTGCAAGGACAGGGCATGGCTGAGCTGACGCCAGTCGGTGGCCACCATATTGGTGGCCGTGGGCAGGCCCGTGGCACGGCGGAACTCGGCCATGACCTCACGGCCGCTGAAACCGTCTTCGGCCCCACACGGATCCTCGGCGTAGGCGACCACACCGCGCATGCGCTGGCCCAGGCGGATCGCGTCCTTGAGCAGCCAGCCGCCGTTGGGGTCCAGCGTCACGCGCGCCTCGGGGAAGCGCTCGTGCAGCGCGGTCACGGCATCGACTTCCTCGTCGCCGCGCATCACACCACCCTTGAGTTTGAAATCGTTGAAGCCGTATTTCTCGCGCGCGGCCTCGGCCAGGCGCACCACGGCCTGCGGCGTCATGGCCTCTTCGTGGCGCAGGCGGAACCAGGCGTTGTCGGCATGGGGCTCGCTCGCGTAGGGCAAATCGGTCTTCTTGCGATCGCCGACGAAAAAGAGATAACCCAGCATCTCCACCGCATCACGCTGCTGGCCTTCGCCCAGCAGGGCGGCCACCGGCACTTCCAGATGCTGGCCCAGCAGGTCCAGCAGCGCGGACTCGACAGCCGTCACGGCGTGGATGGTGGTGCGCAGGTCGAAGGTCTGCAGGCCGCGGCCGCCGGCGTCGCGGTCGGC
>JAGWTL010000131.1 GCA_028869035.1 Burkholderiales bacterium
CGGCAGCGACCGCATTTTGATGGCCATGAAACGCGGCTACACCGCCATGGAATACAAGAGCACGGTGCGCAAGCTGCGCGCCATCCGCCCCGGCATGTCCATCAGCAGCGACTTCATCGTCGGCTTTCCGGGTGAGACAGAGGAGGATTTCAGCAGGATGATGAAGCTGATCGAGGACGTGGGCTTCGACAACTCCTTCAGCTTCATCTTCAGCCCGCGCCCGGGCACCCCCGCGGCCAACCTGCACGACGATACGCCGCACGAGGTCAAGCTGCGGCGCCTGCAGACACTGCAAGCGGTGATCGAGGCCAATCTCAAGCAGATCAGCGCCAGCCGCGTGGGCACCGTGCAGCGCATCCTGGTGGAAGGACCGTCCAAGCGCGATGCCAGTGAGCTGATGGGGCGCACCGAGTGCAACCGTGTGGTGAACTTCAAGGCGCCGCAGCGCCTGATCGGCCAGATGCTCGACGTGAGCATCACCGAGGCCCTGCACTACAGCCTGCGCGGCGAAGTGGTAGCGGCCGGCGACTGAGCCCCTCACCCTGCCCTCTCCCCAGAGGGGCGAGGGGCGTACACAAACCCTCAAAAGGGGCGAGGCATGCCCTTCATACCCCCCATGCGCTTCATGAGCTTCATCATGCCGCCGCCCTTCATTTTCTTCATCATCTCCTGCATCTGCTCGAATTCCTTGAGCAGGCGGTTGACGTCCTGAACCTGCACACCGGCGCCGGTGGCGATGCGGCGCTTGCGCGTGGCCTTGATGAGCTCGGGCTTGCGGCGCTCCAGCCTGGTCATGCTCTGGATGATGCCTTCCTTGCGGCGCAGGTCGCGCTCGACCTTGTCCGTGTCCATCTGGCCCGCCCTGGCCGCCATCTGGGCCGGCAGCTTGTCCATCAGGCTGGACAGGCCACCCATCTGCTTCATCTGCTGCAGCTGGGCCAGGAAGTCGTTGAGGTCGAAGCCCTCGCCGCTCTTGACCTTGGCGGCCAGCTTCTGCGCGGCCTCGATGTCCACGTTGGCCGTGACCTGCTCGACCAGGGCCACGATGTCGCCCATGCCCAGCACGCGGCCCGCATGGCGCTGGGCGTCGAAGACCTCCAGCCCGTCGATCTTCTCGCTCGTGCCGGCGAACTTGATGGGCACGCCCGTGACGGCGCGCACCGACAGCGCCGCGCCGCCGCGTGAATCGCCGTCGGTCTTGGTCAGGATGATGCCGGTCAGCGGCAGGGCCTCCTTGAAGGCCTTGGCCGTGTTGATCGCGTCCTGGCCCTGCATGGCGTCGACCACGAACAGTGTCTCGACCGGGTTCAGCACCGCGTGCAGATCGCGGATCTCGCGCATCAGCGCCTCGTCGACGGCCAGGCGACCGGCCGTGTCGACCAGCAGCACGTCGAAGAAATGCCTCTTCGCATGGTCCAGTGCGGCGCGCGCGATGTCGGCCGGCTTCTGCTCGGGTGTGCTGGGGAACCACTCCGCGCCGGCCTGCGCCGTCACGGTCTTGAGCTGCTCGATGGCCGCCGGACGGTAGACGTCGCCCGAGACGGTCAGCACTTTCTTCTTGCGCTTGTCGATCAGGTGGCGGGCCAGCTTGGCCGTGGTGGTGGTCTTGCCCGCGCCCTGCAGGCCGGCCATGAGGATCACGGCCGGCGGCTGGGCCGCCAGATTGATGTCCGACACGCCCTCGCCCATGGTGGCGGCGAGTTCGCGGTTGACGATGCCCACCAGGGCCTGACCGGGCGTGAGCGAGCCCATGACGGCCTGGCCCAGGGCCTGGTCCTTGACACGGGCGATGAAGTCGCGCACCACCGGCAGGGCCACGTCGGCCTCCAGCAGGGCCATGCGCACCTCGCGCAGCATGTCGGCCACATTGGATTCGGTGATGCGGGCCTGGCCCCGGATTTCCTTGACGAGGCGGCTGAGTTTGTCGGTGAGGGCGGAGGCCATGGGTGTGTTCCGGTAGACGGGGAAGCCTGGAAGGCCAACCGGCGATTGGCAAGGGGCTAAACTGTATCCATGATTTTACCCAGTGCCTCCCCCACCGGCATGGCCCTGGCCGTGCTGGCTGCCGCAGCCTATGCCGTCCCGGCCGCTGGCCGACTGTCAGCCATCGCCGCACGCCGCATGGTGCTTCTGGCCTGGCTGCTGCACGGCCTGCTATTGGCCTGGGGTCTGTTGGGGGACAGCCCGCACTTCGGTTTCGCACCGGCGCTTTCTGTCACCGCCTGGCTGGTGGCTGCGGTTTATGCCATCGAAAGCCAGTTCTATCCCCAGCTGCAGACCCGCTGGGCGCTCTCGCTCCTGGGGGCCGGCGCCGTGATGCTGGCGCTGTTTTTCCCCGGCCAGACCCTGCAAGCCCAGGCCTCGGCCTGGCTGCCCTTGCACTGGGCGCTGGGCATCGCCTCCTACGGCCTGTTCGCGGTGGCCGTGATGCACGCCCTGCTCATGCTACGCGCGGAAGAGCGCATCCGCCATGCCGCCGACCCCCGCAGCGGCCTGCCCCTGCTGACACTGGAGCGCCTGACCTTCCGTTTCGTCGGCGCCGGTTTTGTGCTGCTGTCGGCCACGCTGCTGGCCGGTCTGCTGTTCGATGAGCAATTGTACGGCTCGGCCTGGAAATGGAGTCACAAGACGGTGTTTTCGGTGCTGTCCTGGGCGGTCTTTGCCGTGCTGCTGATCGGCCGCGCACGTTTTGGCTGGCGCGGCTGGCGCGCCGCGCGCCTGCTCTTTACCGGGGCGAGCCTGCTGCTGCTGGCTTATGTGGGCTCGCGTTTCGTGCTCGAAATCATCCTGGGACGCAGCACCGCATGAAGTTCCTGCTATTCCTCGCCATCCTGCTGCTGGCCGTCTGGCTGTGGCGCTCGGGCCGCCGCAGCGACAGCCGTTCCGACCAGGCCGCAGCGCCCCCGCCACCCGGCCCCCAGGCAATGGTGCGCTGCGCCCACTGCGGCGTACACCTTCCGCACGGTGAGGCCATCGTGGGCCGCATCGGCCTGTACTGCAGCAGCGAACACCGGCAGAACGCGGAGCCTTGAATGGATCCGCGGGACAACGTGCATTCCTGGTTCGGCCCGTCCCTGCTGGACGAACGGCTGGAGGCCCCCGAAGAACAGCGGGAGTTCAAGCGACTGTGGCTGGGCTTCATGACGGCGCGCGTCACGCTCGCTCTGGTGCTGCTGCTGCTGCAAACCACCCTGTATGCCCTGGGCCAGGCTGCCAACATCTGGCTGGTGCTGCTCAGCGGCGTCTATTTCACGGCCACGCTCATGGTGCGCGTGGCGCCGCGCCCGCGCCCACTGGGCCAGACCTTCGACCAGCCCTGGCTCTCCAGCATCGGCATCGACGTGCTGGTCTTCACGGCCCTGCAACTGCTGCACGGCAGCAGCATCAACTACACCCCGCTGTACGCACTGCCGGTGCTGCAGGCCGCCGTGCTGGGCTCACTGACCCTGTCCATGGGCACGGCCGCCGGCATCACCCTGCTGCTGCTGCTGCACAGCGCCTGGCGATCACTGCATGGCCCGGGGGATGCCACCCCGCTCTTCATCCAGGCGGCGCTGACCGGCGCGGGCAGCTTTGTCATCGCCTTCCTGGCGCACCAGCTCTCGGCCCGCCTGGCCAGCGAGCAGCAGCGCGCACGGCGCAGCCAGCATGCCATGCGCATCCAGCAGCAGGTCAACGATCTGGTGATCGAGGCCCTGACGGACGGCATCCTGGTGGTGGACGTGCGCGGCACCGTGCATGCGGCCAATCCGGCGGCGCATCAGATGCTGCAAGCCGACGAACGGCCGCTCAAGCACACGCCCTTCAATCTGGTCGACGAACCGGGCTGGCAATCGTTGGCCGAGCTGGCCTTCCAGGTCTTCACCGGCCGGGGGGACTTCCGCCATGCCGACATCGGCATCGAGCATGTCGGTCAGGGCAACCGGCGCCTGCGCGTGCGCACCCGCATGACCACCGCCCACTGGGGCGAGACCGAGATCCTGTGTGTCATGTTCCTGCAGGACCTGCGCGAAATGGAAGCGCGCATGCGCACCGAGAAACTGGCCAGCATGGGTCGCATGTCGGCCGCTGTGGCGCACGAGATCCGCAACCCGCTGGCCGCCATCACCCAGGCCAATGCCCTGCTGGAAGAGGACCTCCAGGATCCGCGGCATCTGCGCCTGACCCAGATGGTGCGGCAGAACGCTCAGCGCCTGGACCGCATCGTCGACGACGTGCTCAACATCTCCCGCACCGGCAAGCAGGCGGCCAACTTCGAGTCGCGTGTTCTGGAACTGACGCCCTCCGTGCAGCGCATCTGCCAGGACTGGGCCCAGCAGACCGGCAGCAGCACCTTGTTGTCCCTGCATCTGGCCCCTCATCCGCTGCCGGTGCACTTTGAACCCGAGCACCTGCGCCGCGTGCTGATCAACCTGCTGGACAATGCGCGCCGTTACGCCCGCCAGCTGCCCCATGCGATCCAGGTGCATGCCCGCGCCGACACCAGCGGACAGGCCCTGCTGGCGGTCTGGAGCGACGGCCCGCCCATGGAGCCCTCGGTCGAACAGCACCTGTTCGAGCCTTTCTTTTCCTCCGAAAGCCGTTCCAGCGGTCTGGGCCTGTATATTTGCCGGGAATTGTGCGAAGGGCACGGCGCCGCCATCGGCTACCACCGTGCCCGTCGCATCGCGCGCGACACCCTGATGGACGGCAACGAATTCTTCATCACCCTGCGCCTGGCGGCCGCTGCGGCATCACCCGCCGCCCGCGCCCGCGCCGCACCATGACCACGCCAGCCGCCACCCCCCACATCCTGGTCGTCGATGATGAACCCGACCTGCGCACACTCTACGAGTTGACGCTCTTGCGCGAAGGCTACCGCGTCGACGTGGCCGAAACCGTCGCCGACGCCTGGAACCACCTGCAGGAACGCCGCTACGAGGTGCTGATCACCGACATGCGCCTGCCCGACGGCTCGGGGCTGGAGCTGATCCAGCGCCTGCGCGCCCAGCAGCGCAACGAACGCTGCGTAGTCATCACGGCCTACGGTTCGGCGGAGAACGCCGTGGAGTCGCTCAAGGCCGGCGCCTTCGACTATCTGACCAAACCGGTCGACCTGAAACAGTTCCGCACCGTCATCGCCTCGGCCGTGCAGGATGCCCTCGCCTCCCGTGCCGCGCCTCTGCCTTCGTCGGCAGCGGTGGCCACACCACGCACGGCATCACCCACCCGCGGCGGCGAGGCGGCGCTGCAGCGCCTGGTCGGCAGTTCGCCCGGCATACGCCAGGTGCGCGAGCGCATTCTCAAGGTAGCACGCAGCATGGCGCCTGTGCTGATTTGCGGCGAGTCCGGCACCGGCAAGGAGCTGACGGCCCTGGCGCTGCACGCCAACAGTCATCGGGGCGATGGCCCGATGGTGGCGGTGAACTGCAGCGCCATCCCGGAAAACCTGCTCGAAACCGAGTTCTTCGGCGTGCGCAAGGGAGCCTACACCGGCGCCAGCCAGGACCGCGACGGCTACTTCCAGGCGGCCGGCGGCGGCACCCTGTTCCTCGACGAAATCGGTGACCTGCCCCTGTCCATGCAATCCAAACTGCTGCGTGCCATCCAGGAGCGCTGCGTGCGCCCCGTGGGCGGCACGCAGGAGGAGACCGTGGACGTGCGCATCGTCAGCGCCACCCACAAGAACCTGGCACGCGAAGTACAGGAAGGCCGCTTCCGGCAGGATCTGTACTACCGGCTCAACGTCATCGAGATCGATATCCCCCCGCTGCGCGAGCGCCGCGAGGACCTGCCCGCGCTTTGCGAAAGCCTGCTGACACGCATCAGCCGGGAGTCCGGCCTGCAGGTATCGCACCTGCAGGCCGAAGCCCTGGCCCAGCTGGCCAAGCACCCGCTGACCGGCAATGTGCGTGAGCTGGAAAACCTGCTGCATCGCGCCATGGCGCTGAACGAGGGCGGCGAACTGAGCTTCGACGACATCGACACCACGCCCGCCTTCCTGGATCCGATGGCCTCGGACCTGGCGCCCACCGTGCCCGGGGTGCCGCCACCCGGCCTGCCCCCCGGCCCGCCGGAGAACCCGGAACTGCCGGCCGACCTGCAAGGCCACCTGGACCGCCAGGAGCGCGACATCCTCATCAAGGCGCTGCAGGAAACCGGCTTCAACCGCACGGCCGCCGCAGCCAAGCTGGGCCTGAGCCTGCGCCAGATCCGCTACCGGATCGCCCGCCTGAACATCGACACGCCGCAGGGCAACGAGTCCGGCGCATGAGCACCGCACGGCCGCCCGAAGGGGCTCGCACCGCAGCCCGTCAGGGCGGAGGTTTCCCATGAGCACCGCACGGCCGCCAGCGGGCGCTCACCCCGCAATGCGCAGCATGGAGCTTAGCCCTTGAGCACGCCCCCCCCCACCCCGGTGCGCGACAGCCTGTGGGACGGCGGCTGGTACCGCTACGCGCGCCGGCTGGACTCGCCCAACTTCGGGCCGCGTCCGGCAGATGCCACCGTGGACCTGCTGCTCATCCACTCCATCAGCCTGCCACCGGGCCAGTACGGCGGCGACGAGGTGCAGCACCTGTTCACCAACACGCTGGACTGGAACGCCCACCCCTACTTCAAGAGCATCGAGGGCATGCAGGTCTCCTCGCATTTCTACATCCGCCGCAACGGCGATCTCTGGCAGTTCGTGAGCTGCGAGGAACGCGCCTGGCATGCCGGCGTCTCGAGCTACCGCGGGCGCGACAACTGCAACGATGACTCCATCGGCATCGAGCTCGAAGGCCTGGAAGGCGAGACGTTCGAAGCCGGGCAGTACGAAACCCTGGGCAGCCTGTGCGCAGCCCTGGGTCAGCGCTACCCGGTGCAGCACATTGCCGGGCACGAGCATGTGGCTCCCGGGCGCAAGGCCGACCCCGGCCCGGGTTTCCAGTGGCCGGTGCTGCGGCGGACCCTGGGCTGGTCATCTCGGTATTTTCCCGAAGAGTCCGCCTGAGCCGGACCACCTGGCGGCGGCATACCGACCGCGCTTCACATCACTCCGAAAAGCCGCAGCGCAGACTGCATGCGGTCCGGCACGGAAAATCTGCTGCCGTGCCGCATGCCTGCTGGCCTTCGGCCAGAAGATTGCGCGATTTCAAGCGCTGCGCCGCGCCAGCACTGGACCTTGCGCTCACTGTTTCCGCAAGCGGATACTGCACTTTTTTTGCGCCAGATACGCCATGTACTGTATGCCCAACGCTACACTACCGGTAGTGGCTTGTATTCAGCAAACACACCATATATAGTGCTTTTCGCTGGCAGTGCTTTTCTTCAAAAGAACCCATCGCGAGCCAGAATACGGACCCCGAGAACCAACAACAGATTTGCTGACGACGAGGAAATAATGCAAACAGCCTTGAACCCCGCCACCCCCGCCCTGCACACCGGTGTCCTGACCATGCAAACCCAGGAAAACACGGCCGCCACGCCCCTCAACAACTACCAGATCATCCGCCGCAACGGCGCCGTCGTGCCCTTCGAGCCCAGCAAGATCGCCGTGGCCATGATGAAGGCCTTCCTGGCGGTGCACGGCACCCAGGGCGCCGCCTCCGCCAGTGTGCGCGAGGTGGTGGACGCCCTGACGCAGAACGTGGTGCGCGCGCTGATGCGTTCGCGCCCGGGCGGCGGCACCTTCCATATCGAAGACGTGCAGGACCAGGTCGAACTGGGCCTGATGCGCGGCGGCCACCACGAGATCGCCCGCGCCTACGTGCTCTACCGCGAGCGCCGCACGCAGGAGCGCGC
>JAGWTL010000132.1 GCA_028869035.1 Burkholderiales bacterium
ACACCGCGCCAGGCCATGCAGTAGTGGCTGGCTTCCATGACGATGGCCAGGCCATCGGGTTGGGTCTTTTCCTGAATCAGGTCGGCCAGCTGCACCACGGCTTCTTCCTGGATCTGCGGCCGACCCATGATCCACTCGGCCAGACGCGCGTACTTTGACAGGCCGATCACATTGGTGTGCTCGTTGGGCATGACACCGATCCAGATCTTGCCGATGACCGGGCAGAAGTGGTGCGAGCAGGCGCTGCGCACCGTGATCGGGCCGACAATCATCAGCTCGTTGAGGTGCTCGGCATTGGGAAACTCGGTGATGGTGGGCGCCTGCACGTAACGGCCGCGGAACACCTCGTTGACGTACATCTTGGCCACACGGCGCGCCGTGTTGTCGGTGTTGTGATCGTTGTCGGTGTCGATGACCAGGCTGTCGAGCACGTGCTGCATCTTGAGCTCGACCTCGTCGAGCATCTGCGCCAGCTCACCCGGCTCGATGTAATCGGCGATATTGTCGTTCGCATAGAAGCGCTTGCGCGCTGCCAGCAGGCGCTCGCGGATCTTCACGGACACCGGAGTGCCCTCGTCGGCGGCGTCTGCGGGGCTCAAGGGACTCTGGCTTTTCTTCAGCATGGCCTTATGGTACCAGCGATTCGCCATCAGGGTTATCGGCCCCGAAGCCTTTGCTTGTGCCCATCAAAAGCTATCAATTCAATAGCGATTACCGCTCAGGAAGACGCCCAGCCGCATCAGGGCAAAGGCCGCCCGGTCCAGCAGGCGCTGCTGCCATGGCCGGTCGGCATACTGGCTCGGTTCCACCCGGTGCCCTTCATGTTCCATGGCCCGGGTCAGGCGCTCCCGCAGGTCCTGGGCGAAACGGACATCCTCCACCACCACATTGGCCTCGCGCGCCAGCAACAGGCTCAGGGGGTCCAGGTTGGAAGAGCCGATGGTGGTCCAGTGGCCGTCGATCACCGCCACCTTGGCGTGCAGGAAACTGGGCGAATACTCGTGGATTTCCATGCCTGCGCCGAGCAGCACCCCGTAGACCATGCGCACGGCATGGAACTGCATGAAATACTCATAACGCCCCTGCAGCAGCAGACGCACCCGGACCCCGCGCTGTGCCGCATGGATCAAGGCCAGCCTCAGCTTGCGGCCAGGGACGAAGTAGGCATTGGCGATGATGATCTCTGAACGCGCCTCGGCGATGGCCTTGCGGTAAGCCCTCTCGATACGGCTGCGATGGCGCAGGTTGTCCCGCAGCAGCAGGGCGGCGCGCGTGCCGGACCCGCGGGCGGCGGCCATGCCAGCGGCCGTCTCATCTCTGGCCTGCACGGCCAGCTTGACGGCTTCCTCCAGGTGGCGCCAGGCGGCTGGCAAATCGATCTCCCGCGCCTTGCTGCCTGCCTGCAGGCGCCACCAGAACTGCACCGTCACCTCATGCACGGCGCGCACCAGCGGACCGGTCACGCGCACCGCAAAATCAAGACGAGGCGCAGACAGGGGGCCGTGGTTGGGGTCATGCCAATCATCCAGAACATTGATACCGCCACAAAAGGCCACGTGACCATCCACGACGCATAACTTGCGGTGCAGACGCCGCCACCGGCTTGGAATCAGCAGGCCCAGCCGGCCCAGGGGCAGAAAAATCCGCCACTGGACGCCGGCAGCGTCGAAGCGCCGGCGCCATTCGAGAGGCAGGTCGGGCGTGCCCGCACCATCCATCACCAGATAAACGGCCACCCCGCGCTGCGCGGCCCGCACCAGTGCCGCGGCCACCCGCTCACCCGACGGATCCGGGTAGAAGATATAGGTCTCCATGCGGACTTCACGCACGCTCCGGTCGATCGCCTGCACCAGCGCAGGAAACAGTTCCTGGCCACCCTGCAGCAATTGCACGCGATGCCCGCTGCGCAAGGACGGCAGGTGGCGGTCCTTCATGCCGGCAACTCGAACTCGGCAATCAGCGGCAGATGGTCGGACATGCGCCACCAGACACGCCCGCGCGGCACCTCCACACTCAAGGGCCGCAGGCCGCGCACATAGACATAGTCCAGCTGGACCAGCGGCAGGCGCGCCGGGAAGGTCGGGTTCGTGGACGGCTTGAAGGTCTGCAGTCCCATGGCCGCGAAGTGGCGGTGAACACGCTCACCCCAGTCATTGAAGTCACCCGCCACGATCAGCGGCGCATCGGCGGAAATCTCGCGAGCGATATAGCTGTCCAGCTGGGCGGCCTGGCGCATGCGACTGGCACGGATCAGACCCAGATGCACCACCACCACATGCAAGGCCATGCCATTGACCGCCACCTCGCTATGCAAAAGACCGCGCTGCTCAAACCGGTGATCGGACATGTCCTCATGCTGGTGCGACTTCACCGGCCAGCGCGACAGCATGGCGTTGCCGTGCTCGCCGTGGCGCGTGTAGGCATTGGTCCGGTAGACCGCCTCGTAGCCTTCGGGGGCCAGGAAATCGGCCTGCGGCATCTCGGGCCAGCGGCTGAAGTACTGCTCCTCGCGTCGATGTATCTTGCGCACTTCCTGCAGGCAGACAATGTCGGCGTCGAGCTGTTCCACGGCCAGCCCCAGGTTGTGGATCTCCAGGCGCCGGCGCGGGCCCAGGCCCTGCACACCCTTGTGGATGTTGTAGGTGGCGACGCGCAGGGTTTTCATGGGACTATTTTGGCAGGCCGGCCGCAGCGTGGACAAAACGCGGCAGCATCAGGCAGGCCTCAGCGTTGCTGGGCGAGGCGCAGGCTTCGGCGGCCTCGCGCCAGGGCAGCCACTGGTAGTCGGTGTGCTCGCGCGGGCTCAGCGTGATGCGGGTGCCGACCGGCACCATCAGGCCAAACAGGTGCTCGGTGTTGAGGATCACGCCGGGCTCGTAGCGGTGGCGCCAGCGCGGATAGATCTCGTAGACGTTCTCCAGACCCCAGTCCAGCAAGGCGTGACCCGGCGCTCGGGCATCGATGCCGGTCTCCTCCGCGATCTCGCGCAGGGCAGTGGCTTCGAAGGACTCCTGGAGATCATCCTTGGCGCCCGTGACCGACTGCCAGTAGTCCTCGGCGTCAGCACGCCGGATGAGCAGCACCTCCAGTGCCGGCGTGTAAATCACCACCAGCACCGATTGCGGGATTTTGTAAACTGGATTCATGAAAAACAAAAGAGCGCTCACGGAGCGCCCTTTGATTCTGCACGATCCTGCGACTCAAGCCGTCTTGACCGCGTCCGGGTTGCGCAGGCGGATGTGCAGCTCGCGCAGCTGCTTCTCGTCCACCGGGCTCGGGGCCTGGGTCAGCAGGCACTGGGCGCGCTGGGTCTTGGGGAAGGCGATCACGTCGCGGATGGACTCGGCACCGGTCATCAGCGTGACGATGCGGTCCAGGCCGAAGGCCAGACCACCGTGCGGCGGGGCGCCGTACTGCAGCGCGTCCAGCAGGAAGCCGAACTTGAGCTTGGCCTCCTCAGGCGTGATCTTGAGCGCGTCGAACACCTTCTGCTGCACGTCGGCACGGTGGATACGCACGGACCCCCCGCCCATTTCCCAGCCGTTGAGCACCATGTCGTAGCCCTGCGAGATGCATTTCTCCGGCGCGGTGACCATCCAGTCTTCGTGGCCGGCCTTGGGCGCCGTGAAGGGGTGGTGCACGGCGGTATAGCGCTGGTTTTCCTCGTCGAACTCGAACATGGGGAAATCCACCACCCACATCGGCGCCCAGCGGTTTTCGAACAGGCCGTTTTTCTTGCCGAATTCGCTGTGGCCGATCTTGATGCGGAGCGCGCCGATGGCGTCGTTGACGATCTTGGCCTTGTCGGCGCCGAAGAAGATCAGGTCGCCGTCCTGGGCTCCGGTGCGCTTGAGCACTTCGCTCAGCGCGGCGTCGTGGATGTTCTTGACGATGGGCGACTGCAGGCCCGGCCACCGCGTGGCCCCTTCGGGTCCAGGGCCCTTGGCTGCTTCGTTGACGCGGATGTAGGCCAGACCCTTGGCACCGTAGATCTTGACGAATTCGGTGTAGGCGTCGATCTCGCCGCGGCTGATGCCGCCGCCTTCGACCGAACCGCCAGGCACCCGCAGGGCCACCACACGGCCGCCCACCATATTGGCCGCACCCGAGAAGACCTTGAAGTCCACGTCCTTCATCACATCGGTGAGTTCGGTGAACTGCAGTTTCACGCGCAGGTCGGGCTTGTCCGAGCCGTACAGGTGCATGGCGTCCTGGTAGGTCATGACCGGGAACTCGCCCAGATCGACCCCGATGGTGTTCTTGAAGACCGTCGTGATCATGCCCTGGAACATGTCGCGGATGTCCTGCTCGCTCAGGAAGCTGGTCTCGATATCGATCTGCGTGAACTCGGGCTGACGGTCGGCGCGCAGGTCCTCGTCACGGAAGCACTTGGTGATCTGGTAATAACGGTCGAAACCGGCCACCATGAGCAGCTGCTTGAAGAGCTGGGGCGACTGCGGCAGCGCGAAGAACTGGCCATCGTGCACGCGGCTGGGCACCAGATAGTCGCGCGCGCCTTCGGGCGTGCTCTTGGTCAGCATGGGGGTCTCGATGTCCACGAAGCCGTTGGCGTCGAGAAACTTGCGCACCTCCATGGCCACCTTGTAACGCAGCATCAGGTTGTTCTGCATGTAGGGGCGGCGCAGGTCCAGCACGCGGTGCGTGAGGCGCGTGGTCTCGGAGAGGTTGTCCTCGTCGAGCTGGAAGGGGGGCGTGACCGAGGGGTTGAGCACGGTCAGCTCGTGGCACAGCACCTCGACCTTGCCGCTCTTGAGGCTCTCGTTGGTGGTGCCGGCCGGGCGCGCGCGCACCAGGCCCTTGACCTGGATGCAGAACTCGTTGCGCAGGTCCTCGGCCGTCTTGAACATCTCGGCGCGGTCCGGGTCGCAGACCACCTGCACATAACCTTCACGGTCGCGCAGGTCGACGAAGATCACGCCGCCATGGTCGCGCCGGCGGTTGACCCAGCCGCACAGGGTGACGGTTTGGCCCAGCAGGGCCTCGGTCACGAGACCGCAGTAATGGGAACGCATGGCCATGGGGCTTACTCTTTCAGGAATTCAGGAATGGGGAGGCTGGTCGGACTCGGCCGGTTTCTTCGCAGAGCCGGGGACGATCACGCCCATGGAAATCACATAGGTCAGCGCCTCGTCGACGTTCATGGCAAGCACGATGCAATCGCTGGCCTTGATCATCACGAAGTAGCCGCCGGTCGGGTTGGGCGTGGTCGGAACGTAAACGCTCAGGTACTCACCCGGCAGGTGGTTGACCAGGTCGCCACCGGGCGCGCCGGTCACGAAACCGATGGTCCACATGCCCTCGCGCGGCCACTGCACCAGCACGGCCTGACGGAAGGCGTTGCCCTTGTCGGAAAACAGGGTGTCGGAGACCTGCTTGACGCCGGAGTAAATGGAGCGCACCACCGGAATGCGGTGCAGCAGGGCATTCCACCAGCTGAGCAGCTGGTTGCCGATGATGTTGGACGTCAGGGCGCCGATGGCCAGCACCACGGCCAGGGCGAAGATCACCCCCAGGCCGGGAATGTGCAGGCCCAGCCATTGGTCGGGCTGCCAGGAGGCGGGCAGGATGCGCAGGGTCTGGTCCAGCGTGGACACCACCCATTCCAGCACCCAGGCCGTGATGCCCAGCGGGGCCAGCACCAGCAGGCCCGCGAACAGCCATTTGCGGAATTTGGCCATGGGCATCAAGCGCACCCGCAACCCGTGCCGCAGCTGTGGCTGGCCGGCGCAGCGGCAGCCGGGGCCTCGCTGGTCGTGGCCGCCGCAGCCGTGGTGGGGGCAGCAGCAGGGGTGGCGCCTCCGCGGAAGTCGGTGGCGTACCAGCCGCTGCCCTTGAGCTGGAAGCCGGCGGCCGTGACCTGCTTGCGGAAAGTCGGCTGGCCACAGGCCGGGCAGTCGCTCAGGGCCGGGTCGGAGATCTTCTGCAGCACATCCTTGGCGGCACCGCAGGATTCACATTTGTAGGCGTAAATTGGCATGGCTCGAAGGAGGTTAAGAGGGGTCTGGCGGGTGTCAGCAAGTTGCGCCGCCCACCAGCAGCCGCGCGACCTGCGGAAAACCCGCAATTATAGGCGGCGGCCCCTTTATCAAGGCCGTCCTCCGGCCTTCCGCCTTAGCCCAGGCCGGCCAGCTTGTGGTGGCCCGCGTGCCGGTTGACGATGGCCTGGGGGCCGAGTGAGCCCACCAGCATGCCCGTCAGCGCGGACAGCACGCCCGCCAGCTGGGCCGGAAACTCCGCACCCGCCGGGGTGGCCAGGAAGATCCCCCAGGTCAACAGCCCCAGCACGATGGAGAACAGCGCCCCCTGGGTCGTGGCCCGTTTCCAGTACAGGCCGAAGGTCAGCGGGATGAAGGCGCCCACCAGGGTCACCTGGTAGGCGCCAGAGACCATTTCATAGATCGAAGTGCCCTGCATCTGGATGGCATACAGCAGCACCAGGGCGCTGAAGACCAGCACGGTGATGCGCATGGTCTTCAATTCCTGCTTGTCACCCATATGGGGATGGAACTGACGCCAGATGTTCTCCACGAAGGTCACACTCGGCGCCAGCAGGGTGGCGGAGGCACAGGATTTGATGGCCGAGAGCAGCGCTCCAAAAAAGAGCACCTGCATGATGAAAGGCATCTTCTCCATGACCAGGGTGGGCAGCACCTTCTGTGGATCCTCCTTGATCAGGGCGTCGGCCTGCTCGGGCATGATGATCAGGGCGCTGACCACCAGGAACATGGGCACGAAGGCGAAGAGGATGTAGAGCGCGCCGCCGATGATGGCGCCGCGCGAGGCCGACTTCTCGCTGTCGGCCGACATCACGCGCTGGAACACGTCCTGCTGGGGGATGGAACCCAGCATCATGGTGATGGCCGCGGCGAAGAAGAACACCACGTCCTTGAAACTCGGCTCGGGCAGGAAGTTGAACATGTCGCGGCTCACGGCCAGCGCCACCACCTTGTCGGCCCCACCGGCCAGGCCGCCGGCAAACACGGCCAGGATGCTCAGGCCCGCAACCAGGATGATCATCTGGATGAAGTCGGTCAGGGCCACCGACCACATGCCGCCGAACAGGGTGTAGGCCAGCACCGAGACCACACCGATCACCATGCCCAGCGGGATGCTGATGGCGCCGCCCGACAGCAGGTTGAACACCAGGCCCAGGGCCGTGACCTGGGCCGAGACCCAGCCCAGGTAACTCAGCATGATGATGAGCGAGCAGATGATCTCCACGCTGCGGCCGTAGCGCTCGCGGAAGAAGTCGCTGATGGTCAGCAGGGTCATGCGGTAGAGCTTGGCGGCGAAGAACAGGCCCACCAGGATCAGGCAGGAGCCCGCGCCGAAGGGGTCTTCCACCACGCTGCCCAGGCCGCCACCCACGAATTTGGCGGGAATGCCCAGCACCACCTCCGAGCCGAACCAGGTGGCGAAGGTGGTGGTGACGATCATGACCAGTGGCAGGCGACGTCCGGCGATGGCGAAATCGGCCGAGTTCTTGACCCGCTTGGCGGCCCACAGGCCGATGGCAATGGTCACCAGCAGGTAAACAATGACGAGGGTCAGCAGCACCTTGTATCTCCTTGGTTGCGATGGGCCAGGATTATCCCCAGAAGCGAGCCCTAGTACTGCGGCCCGAAAGTAGAGAAACTGAATGAAAGCGATGGATTCGTGCGCAGGGCAAGGCGCAAACCACAGCCATAGCCGCAGCTATGGCGAGGATTTGCAACGCCGCCATGCGTGCGAAGAC
>JAGWTL010000133.1 GCA_028869035.1 Burkholderiales bacterium
ATCGGCCGGCTGCACCAGCTGGCCGGTCTTGTTGGACCAGTTGTTCTTGGTGTAGGTGATGACGGCGGCGATCTCGGTGTCGCTCAGCTGCTTCCAGGCCGGCATGGCGCCCTTGTTCTGGCCATTCAGCAGCACTGCGATCTGCTTGTTCTTGTCGCCGTCCAGCACGACAGCGGCGCCATCCAGCGGCTTGATCGGGCCGGCGCCCTTGCCGTTGGCCTGGTGGCAGGCGGCGCAGTTGGCGGCATAGACCTTCTCGCCGCGCTGGATCATTTCGCCCAGTGCCCAGACCTTGTTCGGATCGTCGGCCTTGGCGGCCATGGCTTTCTTCTGGCCATCGACCCACTTGGAATAATCCTCGGCCGACAGCACCTTCACGTGGATGGGCATGTAGGCGTGTTCCTTGCCGCACAGCTCGGCGCACTGGCCGTAGAAGTCGCCGGTCTTTTCGGCACGGAACCAGGTGTCACGCACGAAGCCTGGGATGGCGTCCTGCTTGATGCCGAAAGCCGGCACCATGAAAGCGTGGATCACGTCATTGGCGGTGGTGATGATGCGCACCTTCTTGTCCACCGGCACGACCAGGGGGTTGTCCACCTTGAGCAGATAGTCGTCGGTGGGTTCCGGCTTGCCGGACTCGGACATCACACGGTGGTTGTTGTCCAGGGTGGAGATGAAGCCGATGCCCTCGCCTTCGCCCTTGATGTAGTCGTAGCCCCACTTCCACTGGTAGCCGGTGGCCTTGATGGTCAGGTCGGCGTTGCTGGTGTCCTTCATGGCCACGACGGCCTTGGTGGCCGGCAGGGCCATCAGGATCACGATGATGAAGGGGATCACGGTCCAGGCGATTTCCACGGCCACGGACTCATGGAAGTCGGCCGGCTTGTGGCCCACCGACTTGCGGTGCTTCACGATGGAATAGAACATCACGCCGAAGACCGCCACGAAAATGACGGTGCAGATGATCAGCATGAACCAGTGCAGCCACTGCTGTTCAGCAGCGATCTTGGTGACCGCGGTCCCCAGATTGAGCTGGTTGACCCCCGGGCCACCGGGCAGGTCGTTGACAGCCTGGGCTGCGGTGAAGGCTGTCGTACCGGCCCAAGCGCCGGCCATAAGCAGCAGTGAAGCCAGTTTATTAGAAATGCTCTTCATCATGTTCACTTCTTCAAGGTCTTAAATAATCCAGGACTGTCCAGGCTGGCCCGACATGCGGCTTGTGACCGATGCGCCCACCGCCACTCCGGGGCGGGCAGGGAATTGCCGTTGAATTTCAAAATTCAGTAGCCGCTTATTGTAGCCCAGCACTTTTGAGCCCCGCCCCGGCTGATAGGACAGGCCCGTACGCTAGGCGCGGGGCTCCTGCGGCCGGCGCAGCGTCGCGCGCATCTCGTCCAGGCTCAGGGTGGTTTCGGCCGCCACGGCCAGGCGGCGCGGCGGTTTGAAGGCGTGTCCGTAGATGACCTCGAAGCTCAGCTTGAGCCGTCCTTGCTGCGCCGGATCGGCCAGCCCCTGCAGCGCCTCTTGCAACTGCCGCAACCAGCCGCGCCCGCGCAGGCCGGGCGGCCGCGCAGGATGCAGATTGCGCCCGAGTTCGCGCAATTCCTGCAGCAGGCGCTGCGGCGT
Source organism: Burkholderiales bacterium (assembly GCA_028869035.1). Lineage (GTDB taxonomy): Bacteria > Pseudomonadota > Gammaproteobacteria > Burkholderiales > Burkholderiaceae_C > Hylemonella. The sequence goes on from JAGWTL010000133.1 coordinate 1,627, forward strand.
CTCGAAGGTCAACTCGATGCGTTCCATGTCCATCACCGGTTCGGCAAAACCTGCCGCCACCAGCATGTCGCCCCAGTCGTGCATGTCGGTGTATTCATGCGCCGGGGCCGGCCAGCCCAGGGCCTGGTAGAGCCTGCGCAACTCACGCAGGGTATCGGGGCCGAAGCAGGAGAACATCAGGAAACCATCGACCGCCAGCGCCTCGTGCCAGCGCCGGATCAGAGCCTGCGGATCGGCCGCCATGTGCAGGGACATATTGGCCCAGAGCAGTTCGGCCGGAATCGGCGCGGGCGCCGCGCCCAGGGCCGCGCGCCAGCGCGCCGGGTGCCACCAGGGTCGCGCCGCCGCCTGCTGCGCGCGCTGCCGTTCGTCCGCCACAGCCGCGCTGACCATGGCCCGCACTCCGGGGTAACGCCGCGCCAGCAGGCCCTGCGCCTGCAGGCCGCCACGCACAGGCTCCCAGTGCAGCAAACTCTGCGGCTGGCGCACGATCCAGTCCAGCCGCTGCTCCATGCGCCGCGCCACCTCTTCATGCAGCCAGGCGGACGCCGTCTGCGGACGCTGCGCCCAGCGCGCGGCCGCGGCGGGATCAATGGTGGGAGGGCGATGCTCGGACATGGATCGGCGAGTATATTGATTCCCCATATTCCTTGATTCCCCATGTTCCGCGCCCTGCTCGACCGCCTGAGTGCCGCCCTGCCCAGCCAGTGCGCGGTCTGCCACGCCTGGCCGACGCCCGTCCTGTGCGAGGCCTGTGTGGCGCGTTTTGCCCAGCCCCGGCCACGCTGCCGTAGCTGCGCGCTCCAGGTTCCGCAGGACCTGGAACGTTGCGGCGCATGCATCAAGGAAACACCGCCCCTGGACCTTTGTCTTGCGGCTGTGACTTATGAATACCCCTGGAGCGGACTGGTCGGCCACTACAAGTTTGGCGCCAGGCCGGGCTGGTCGATGGCTCTGGCCCTGCTGATGCGCAGCACGCCCTGGGCCGAGCCGGCGCTGGAAGCCGCCGAGCTGGTGCTGCCCATGCCGCTGTCGCGCGAGCGGCTGCGTGAACGCGGTTTCAACCAGGCGCTGGAACTGGCCCGCCAGCTCGCGCCGGGCAAGGCGGACGCCACCCTGCTGGTACGGCTGCGTGACACACCGGCGCAAAGCAGCCTGCCGCGTCCCGCACGCCTGCGCAATGTACGGGGCGCTTTCGGCGTGGCGCCAGGCCGGGAAAAGGAGATCGAAGGGCGGCGCCTGGTGCTGGTGGACGACGTCATGACCAGCGGCGCCTCGCTCTGCACGGCCGCACTGGCCCTGCGCGCGGCCGGGGCCGCACACATCACGGGCCTGGTGCTGGCCAGAACCGAGTGACGCGCCTTCAGTGCACGGTTTCGATGACCATGCGGTGGTAACGCTCGGCCAGGACAAAGGGCACGTGGTGGATGGCTTGCGACACGCGCTCGGCTGCGCTGTTGTCTGGTACGGGAAGGATCAGGAAGGTGGCCCCGGCCTTGGCGGCGTCCAGAAAGGCCTGCACGGTCTTCATACTGGTCCCCATATTGGCGATGAAACCCGCCTGGTGCAGGTTCTTCTCGGCGAACTCCGCCATCTGCTGCGGCGTCAGCTCCAGCGCGTCCAGCGGACGCTGCGCCAGCTCTTCCAGTTCGTGCATGACCTGGTGCGCGTCCTGGGCCTGCTGAAACGCCACCACCATATGGCCCGTCGGGAAAAAAGCGCCAAAGTCCGTGTGCAGCTTGTCCAAGGATTTCATGGTTCGCCCCCAGTGTGTAGACGCTTCATTCTAGGAAGACCTGGCCAAATTACCAGTCCAACTCAAGGCGACAGACAATACGCGCCTATGTTCCACATCGTCCTGGTCGAGCCCGAAATCCCGCCCAACACGGGCAACGTCATCCGCCTGAGCGCCAACACCGGCTGCACCCTGCACCTGGTCGAGCCGCTGGGTTTTTCCATGGAAGACCGCCTGATGCGCCGCGCCGGCCTGGACTACCACGAGTACGCCGAACTGCACCGCCATGCGAGCTGGGACGCCTTCCTGGCCGACGAACAGCCGCTACCCGAACGCATGTTCGCGCTCACCACGCGCGGCACGCGCTATGTACACGATGTGGCTTTCCAGCCCGGGGACTGGCTGGTCTTTGGCTCGGAAACCAGCGGCCTGCCCGAGGCGGTGCGTGCTGCCTTCGCCCTGGCGCAGAAACTCAAGCTGCCCATGCGCGCGGGCCAGCGCAGCCTGAACCTGTCCAACGCGGTAGCGGTGACGGTCTTCGAGGCCTGGCGGCAGAACGGGTTTAGGACATAGCCCCCACGCTCGGCACTGCGTGTCCTCGCTGCCCCCCAAGGGGGCCCTCGCGGCTTCGGGCGGCCGTGCGCCGCTCAGGGATAGCGCCGCGCGATCGATTCGGCCACGCAGACCGGCTTGGCCGCGCCTTCGCGCTCGATCGTCACTTCCCACGTCATCTGCACACCGCGGTTGTCGATGGGCTCGCAGGCCAGCAGCTTCATGCGCGCGCGCAGGCGGCTGCCCACCGGCACCGGGGCCATGAAACGCACGCGGTTCAGGCCGTAGTTCACGCCCATGCGCGACTCGACGATCTCCATGGTGCTTTCGAAGAACTTCGGCAGCAGGGACAGCGTGAGGAAACCATGGGCGATGGGGCCGCCGAAAGGCCCGGCCCCGGCCTTTTCCACATCGACGTGGATCCACTGGTGGTCACCCGTGGCCTGGGCGAACTGGTTGACCTGCTCCTGCGTGATCGTGAGCCAGTCGCTGACCGCGACCTCCTGGCCCACCAGCGGGGGAAATTCCTTGAGGGACTGGAAGGTTTTCATGCCGCCCACTGTAGCGATCAGACCCGCGCACTGGCTGTCATGCGCGCGACGCGAGGCTCAATGGTCCAGCCAGCGGCACAGCCCCTGCCACTGCTCCAGATCCTTTTCCACGCGGCTGGGCGCCACGTCGAACAGGGTCAGGCCATGAGCGGCCATATGAATGTAGTTCTGCGTATCGCGCAGATAGGCCAGCACCGGCACGCCCAGGGCATCAACGAAGGCGCGCAGCTTGTCGGCCGCGATGGTGCGGCCGTCCACGCGCATGCCGACGATGCCCACCTGCATGCCCTTGTGCGTATGCTGCTTGATCTCGTCAAGGAAGGTGCGCGTGGCAAAGATGTCGAAGACGCTGGGCTGCAAGGGGATGATGACCTTGTCGGCATGCTGCAGCACGTCCTTCATGCGCGAGCCCTTGAGACCGGCTGGGGTGTCGAGCACCACGTGTGTGACACCCTTGGGCAGCTTGGCCAGCTTGTCTTCCCCCACGTCCCAGCTCACGATCGGCCGCGCGTTGGCCGGCCGCAGGCCCAGCCACAGGCGCGAGGACTGCTGGCGATCGGCGTCGCCCAGCATCACGCTGTGGCCCTTGCTGGCGTAGTAGCCCGCAATATTGGTGGAGAGGGTGGACTTTCCGACCCCCCCCTTGGGATTGGCAACCACGACGACCGGCATCACGCGCTCCTTGTAGTCTGACCAGACCCTATGGTAGCGTAGGGCTCCGCTTTCACCCCTTGAATCCGTGTTCAGGCGTCTCATTCATGGAACACACCTCCAGCTGGCTCGGCCACACCTTCGTCTACCTCTGCGCCGCCGTCATCGCCGTGCCCCTGAGCAAATACCTGGGCCTGGGCGCCATCATTGGTTACCTGGGCGCGGGCATCATCATCGGGCCCTGGGGCCTGGGCCTGGTCAGCGAGGTGCAGGACGTGCTGCACTTCGCCGAGTTCGGCGTGGTGCTCATGCTCTTCCTGATCGGTCTGGAACTGGAGCCGCGCCGGCTCTGGAGCCTGCGCCGGCCCATCTTCGGCTGGGGCAGCGCACAGGTGCTGGCCTGCAGCGCCGCGCTCTTCCTCGGCCTCTATGCCCTGGGTCTCGTGTTCCCCACGCAGTTGGGTGGCTGGAAAACCCCGCTGGTGGCCGCGCTGGGCCTGGCCCTGTCGTCCACGGCCATCGCCCTGCAGGTCATGGGTGAGCGCAACCTGCTGCCCACCCCGGGCGGCCAGGCGGGCTTTTCCATCCTACTGTTCCAGGACGTGGCCGCCATCCCCATCCTGGCCCTGCTGCCCCTGCTGGGCGCCGAACCCGGCCAGGCCAATGACGATTTCCGCTGGGCCGAACTGATCAAGATCGTGCTCGTCATCGGGGGCATCGTGCTGGGCGGGCGCCTGCTCTTGCGCCCCGTGTTGCGCTGGATCGCACGCAGCCGAACGCCCGAGATCTTCACCGCCGCGGCCCTGCTGCTGGTGGTGGGCATCGCCTCGCTGATGCAGCAGATCGGGCTGTCCATGGCCCTGGGTGCCTTTCTTGCGGGCGTGCTGCTGGCCGAAAGTGAATACCGGCGCGAGCTGGAAACCGACATCGAGCCCTTCAAGGGGCTGTTGCTGGGCCTGTTCTTCATCGCGGTGGGCATGAGCATCGACCTCTCGGTGCTGCGCTCCGCGCCCGGGCTGATCGCCCTGCTGGTGGCGGGCTTCCTGGCCATCAAGGCGGTGCTGATCTATGCCATGACGCGTTTCATGCGCGTGCCCTTGCCCGAGCGCCCGGTGGTCACGCTGCTGCTGGCCCAGGGGGGTGAATTCGCCTTCGTGGTCTTCCAGGCCGCAGCTGGCGCGCAACTGCTCTCAGGCCAGACTACCTCGCTGCTGATCGGCGCGGTAGCGCTGTCCATGCTGCTCAGTCCCCTCTTGCTGGTGGCGGTGGACAAGCTGTTGGCGCCGCGCCTGGCCGCGGCCGGCGGCGGCACCGCACTGGACGAAATCTCGGAGCCACAGGAAGCGCCAGTGCTGATTGCCGGTTTCGGCCGCTACGGCCAGATCGTGGCGCGTGTCATGCTGGCCCAGGGCATCCCCAGCACTGTGCTGGACCATGACGCCGACATGATCGAGGCCGCGCGCAGCTTCGGCTACCGCGTGCACTACGGCGACGCCACCCGTCTGGACCTGCTGCGTATCGCCGGCGCAGCCACCGCCAAGGTGCTGGTGGTGGCCGTGGACGACAAGGAACAATCGCTCAAGATCGTGGACTTGGTGCGCGAGAACTTCCCCGAGCTGCCCATCGTGGCGCGCGCGCGCGACGTCACGCACTGGCACGAGCTGCGCGAACGCGGTGTGCAACTGGTGCAACGCGAACTTTTCGAGTCCAGCCTGCGCAGCGCGCGCAGCGTGCTGGAGCTGCTGGGCCACACGCAGGAGCAGGCGCGCGCCTTCGCCTGGCGTTTCCGCCAGCACAACCTGGAACTGTTCGAGAAGATGCACCCGCACTTCAAGGACCGCAACCAGCTGATCGCCGTGGTGCGCCAGGGCCGCCAGCAGCTGGAAGAGCAGATGGCCCAGGAGCGCGCCGAGCGCCAGCGCGCAAGCGCACCGACGGACCCGTCCTGAGCCTGGGCTCGGGCCAGTGCGCGGCCTCTCAGTGGAAGGCGTCCCAGACCAGCTTGAGGCCGGTCAGCAGCAGGCCCAGATAGATCAGCTGGTAGAAAAGCTTGGGGTTGATGCGCCGCGCCATGCGCACGCCCATCCATACGCCCACGGGCGCCAATGGCAGCAGCACGATGGAGGTGGCCAGGTTGCGCCAGTCCAGCAGGCCCAGCCAGGCGTAGGGAATCCACTTGGACAGGTTGACGAAGAAGAAGAACCAGGACAGCGTGGCTGCGAAGACGATGGGACGCAGCTTGAGCGGCAGCACATAGGCCGAGATGGGCGGGCCGCCCGCATGCGCCACAAAACTCGTGAAACCACCCGCCGTGGTCAGGATGGCGCCCAGCCAGCGCGGCGGCGGTGCGCTGTCGGCACGCGGTGGGAACAGCAGGCGTTGCGCCAGAAAGAGCAGCGTGAACAGGCCCACGATGCCGGCCACGATGTTGGCCGCCAGCAGCTTGAACAGCAGCGCACCGATCACCGTGCCCAACAGGCCGAAAGGCAGCAGGAACTTGAGCAGTGCCTTGTCGAACTCGTTGCGCAACGCGGCGATGCCCAGCAGGTCCATGAGCAGCAGCACCGGCATGAGGATGGCTGCCGCTTGCGGCACCGTGACGGCCAGCGCCATCATGGGCACGGCCAGT
>JAGWTL010000134.1 GCA_028869035.1 Burkholderiales bacterium
AGGGTGGTCAAACGCTCGTAAAATCCGGGGATGACGTTGGAAGGCCGGTCTTCCAGCTCCCCCAGGTCCAGCCAGGCTTCGATGACCGGACGGTAAGTCCAGATGTTGGGACCGCGCAGATGGCTGACCCGCAGAATTTGAAGGTTTTTTTGAGTCATGAGGCTAGGCAGGGTGAACGATCTGTCCCTGCGATGGTCTTGCTCGCTGGCATCGCCAGATCGTGCTGAGGCTGCGGTTGGTCTCCAAGGTGTCGTGCATAAAACGGGGACAATCGACATCAGCAAATCCCACCCCAGGTTCTGGATTCCATGACTCGTGTGACCCCGTCAGCAGCTCTATTATCTTTCAGCGACGTTCCGGCGGAATGGCTGGCCGAAATCCGTCCGCAACTGCACTCTGAGGAGAACGTTCAGGCGGTGCTGGAGGTTGACCTCGACACCCGGCTGCAGTTCGGCCGCGGCCTGCTGGTGGCGACCGAGCGGCGCCTGCTGGCCCGTGCCCCGGGGCAGCCCGCCTGGTTGAGCTGGGAATACCACCGCGGGCTGCAGCTGAGCCAGCACGACCATGCCGGCGTCGGCCATCTGGAACTGCTGGACGGCCAGGGCCGGCTGGCGCACTGGTGTTACACCCTGGGGCAGAACCTGCAGGCCGTGCGCCTGGCCGAACAGGTGGGCCGCCAGCTGCGCAGCCTGGACACCGGCCAGCCCGTGCCCGCCCCGGTCGGGCATGACTGCCCGATCTGCAAGGCGCCGCTGGACCCCGGGCAGGACGAATGCCCGATCTGCGCCAAGGTCATCCACACCCCGCCCTCGACCTGGACCCTGTTGCGCCTCTGGCGTTTCGCCCGGCCCTACAAGGGCCAGCTGCTGCTGGGTTTTGTGCTGACCCTGCTGGGCACGGCGGCCAGTCTGGTGCCGCCCTACCTGACCATGCCCTTGATGGACGAGGTGCTGGTGCCATTGGAGACGGGCAAACAGGTCGACCCCATGCTGGTCGTGCTCTACCTCAGCGGTCTGCTGGGGGCGGCTGTGCTGGCCTGGGGCCTGACCTGGGCCAAGACCTATATCCTGGCCCTGGTGTCCGAGCGCATCGGCGCCGACCTGCGCACCACCACCTACGACCATCTGATGCGCCTCTCGCTCGAGTACTTCGGCGGCAAGCGCACGGGCGACCTGATGGCGCGTATCGGCAGCGAGACCGACCGCATCTGCGTCTTCCTCTCCCTGCACCTGCTGGACTTCTTCACCGACCTCATCATGCTCTTGATGACGGCGGCCATCCTCTTCTCCATCAACCCCTGGCTGGCCCTGGCCACGCTGATCCCGCTGCCCATCATCATGTGGATGATCCACGCGGTGCGGCACCGCCTCAAGACCGGTTTCGAGAAGATCGACCGGGTCTGGTCCGAGGTCACCAGCGTGCTGGCCGACACCATCCCCGGCATCCGCGTGGTCAAGGCCTTTGCCCAGGAAAAACGCGAATCGGCCCGTTTCCACGAGGCCAACCGCCAGAACCTGCTGGTCAACGACCGCATCAACAAGATCTGGTCCCTGTTCGCGCCGAGCATCTCCTTCCTGACCGAGGTCGGTCTGCTGGTGGTCTGGGGCGTGGGCGTCTGGCTGGTGGCCCGAGGCGAGACCTCGGTGGGCGTGCTCACGGCCTTCATCGCCTACATCAGCCGCTTCTATGGCCGGCTGGACTCCATGAGCCGCATCGTCTCCTGGACCGAGCACTCGGCCTCGGCCACCAAGCGCATCTTCGACATCCTGGACCACGTCTCCAGCGTGCCCGAGCCGGTGCAGCCGGTGCACCTGGATCGGGTACAGGGCCGTATCGAGGTGCGCGACGTGGGTTTCCGCTACGGCAACCGCGAGGTCAACCGCAGCATCAACATCACCATCGAACCGGGCCAGATGGTGGGCCTGGTCGGCCACAGCGGCTCGGGCAAGAGCACCCTGGTCAACCTGATCTGCCGTTTCTACGACGTGACCGAGGGTTCGATCCGCATCGACGGCGTGGACATCCGCTCGCTGCCCGTGGCCGAGTACCGCCGCAACATCGGCCTGGTGCTGCAGGAGCCCTTCCTCTTCTTCGGCACCATTGCGGAGAACATCGCCTATGGCAAGCCCGACGCCACGCGCGAGCAGGTCATGGCGGCCGCGCGCGCCGCCCATGCGCACGAGTTCATCCTGCGCCTGCCCCAGGGCTACGACTCCATCGTCGGTGAACGCGGCCAGGGCCTGTCGGGCGGCGAGCGCCAGCGCATCTCGATCGCGCGCGCGCTGCTGATCGACCCGCGCATCCTGATCCTCGACGAGGCCACGGCCTCGGTGGACTCCGAGACCGAGAAAGAAATCCAGAAGGCCCTGGACAACCTGGTGCAGGGCCGTACCACCATCGCCATCGCCCACCGCCTCTCCACCCTGCAGCGCGCCGACCGGCTGGTGGTGCTGGACCGCGGCCAGGTGGTGGAGGAGGGCACACACGACGAACTGATGGTGCGCCAGGGGGCCTACTACAACCTCTACCAGGCCCAGGCCCGCAACGTCGACACCGACATGGACGACGCTGAAAACGATGTGAGCCCGGAACGCAAGGACGACGCCAAATGAACCCGCGCCCCCTCCTGAACCTGACGCAGACGGCGGCGACCCTGACGCGCAATGCCTACGGCAAGCTGGTTCTGACCCTGGTCGATGGCCAGGTCCGCACGGGCGTGGTGCCGGTGCGCGCCTTTCCCATCCAGGCGCCCGAGCGCGACATCTCCCTGCTCGATGCCGACGGCCACGAGGTGGCCTGGGTCGACGAACTGGCCCGTGTGCCCGAGCCGGCCCAGGGCCTGATCCGCGCGGCGCTGGCCGAGCGCGAGTTCATGCCCGAGATCCGCGCCATTCTTGGCGTCAGCAGTTTTTCCACGCCCAGCACCTGGCAGGTGCGCACCGACCGCGGCGATACGGCCTTCGTGCTCAAGGGCGACGAGGACATCCGCCGCCTGGCGGGCAACACCCTGCTGGTGACCGACTCGCACGGCATCCAGTTCCTGATCCGCGACATGGCGGCGCTGGACCGCGAGAGCCGCCGCCTGCTCGATCGCTTCAAGTAGGCCGCTTTCATCCGGCCTTGCTGACCATGAAACCTTTTTTTGACTATTCCGATGCGGCGCTGCGCCAGTCGGCCCAGGCCGACGTGGCCCGCGCCCTGCAGGAAGACGTGGGCGGTGGCGATCTGACCGCCGGCCTGATCGACCCGTCGCGCCAGGCCCATGCGCGCATCCTGGCGCGCGAAGCGGCCGTGATCTGCGGTGGGGCCTGGGTGGAGGCCACCTTGCAGCAGGTGGTTCCTGACGCCCGCGTGAGCTGGCATGTGCGCGACGGCCGGCGTTGCGCCGTTGATCAGGTGGTGCTGGAACTCGGCGGCCCGGCGCGTGGCCTGCTCACCGCCGAGCGGACGGTGCTCAACTTCCTGCAATTGCTCAGTGCCGTGGCCACGCAGACGGCGGCGTATGTGGCGGCCGTACAGTCCGTGCCGGGCAACCGCGCGCAGATCGTGGACACGCGCAAGACCCTGCCGGGCCTGCGCCTGGCGCAGAAGTACGCGGTGCACTGCGGCGGGGGCTTCAACCACCGCATCGGCCTGTACGACGCCGTGCTGATCAAGGAAAACCACATTGCTGCCGCCGGCGGCGTGACGGCTGTGCTGCAACGCGCCGCCACTGTGGCGCCCACGGCCGAGTTCGTCGAGATCGAGGTCGAGACCCTGGCCCAGCTTCAAGAGGCCCTACAGGCCGGTGCCCGCATGGTGCTGCTCGACAATATGAGCCTGGACATGATGCGCGAGGCCGTACGCCTGAATGCCGGGCGCGCCATCCTGGAAGTCTCGGGCGGGGTGAACATGGGCACGGTGCGCGAGATCGCGGCCACGGGCGTGGACCGCATCTCCATCGGGGCCCTGACCAAGGATGTGAAGGCCGTTGATTTCTCCATGCGGTTTACGGAGTTGTGATGAACACGACCAGCCAGGTGATCGACGTCGAATACGAGCAGCCCGAAGGTGCGGCCTGCTCCACCCACCATGCCTGGGCGCGTGTGCCGCTGGAGCCCGCACCGGCCGAGCGTGCGGCGCTCAAGGACAAGATCCGCCGCCTGCTGAAAGAGAAGAACGCGGTCATGGTTTCGCACTACTACGTGCACCCGGACCTGCAGGACCTGGCCGAAGAGACTGGCGGCATCGTCAGCGATTCGCTCGAGATGGCGCGCTTCGGCCGCGACCACGCGGCCCAGACCCTGGTGGTCTCGGGCGTGCGCTTCATGGGCGAGACCTCCAAGATCCTCTCGCCGCACAAGCGCGTGCTCATGCCCGACCTGGACGCCACCTGCTCGCTGGACCTGGGCTGTCCCATTGATGAATTCAGCGCCTTCTGCGACGCCCATCCCGACCGTACCGTGGTGGTCTACGCCAATACCAGCGCCGCCGTGAAGGCGCGCGCCGACTGGCTGGTCACGTCGAGCTGTGCGCTGGACATCGTGCGTGCGTTGAAAGAGCAGGGCCACAAGATCCTGTGGGCACCGGACCGCCATCTGGGTGGCTACATCGAGCGCGAGACCGGGGCCGACATGCTGATGTGGAACGGCTCCTGCATCGTGCACGACGAATTCAAGAGCTTCGAGCTGGAAGAGCTCAAGAAGGAACATCCGAAGGCCAAGGTGCTGGTGCACCCGGAGTCGCCCGCCGCCGTGATCGCTCTGGCCGATGCCGTGGGCTCCACCTCGGGCATCCTCAAGGCCGCGCAGGAGTTCGACGCGCCCGTCTTCATCGTCGCCACCGACAAGGGCATGATGCACAAGCTGCGCACGCTCAACCCCGGCAAGACCTTCATCGAAGCGCCCACCGCCGGCAACAGCGCCACCTGCAAGAGCTGCGCCCACTGTCCCTGGATGGCCATGAACGGCCTGGCCGGCGTGGCCCATGTGCTGGAACACGGCAGCAACGAGATCCATGTGGACCCGGCGCTGATCCCGCGTGCCCGTCTGCCCATCGACCGCATGCTGGCTTTCACGGCGGCGCTCAAGGCGGGCCAGCCGGTCTCGGGCCTGGTGCCCCATATCGGGGCGGCCTGAAAGGAAACACCCCCGAGACGCTCCGCGTTTCCCCCTCAAGGGGGTGCTACCAGCGGACTGGCAAAGCCAGCTCCGCGGGAGCCCTGGAATGGCCGGCTACGCGGCCTTGCGCTGCTTGCCCTTCCTTCCGTTCGGGCTGAGCCGCCTGTCCTGAGCAAAGTCGAAGGGGTCGAAGTCCCGATCTTGTTCCTCGCATTCCTTGGACTTGGGACGGCATAATCGGCGCGAGAAGGAGTTCACCCATGCCCCGCAACGTGCTTGCCGTCTACCCTGGTACCTTCGATCCCATGACCCTGGGGCATTCCGACGTGATACGGCGTGCGGCCCAGCTCTTTGACCGTGTCATCGTGGGCGTCGCTGCGGCTCACCACAAGAAGACCATGTTCACGCTGGACGAGCGCATCGCCATGGTGCGTGAGGTCATGCACGACCAGCCCAATGTGTCGGTCGAGAGCTTCTCCGGTCTGCTGCGCGATTTTGTCGTGGGGCGTGGTGCCAAGGTGGTGATCCGTGGTCTGCGCGCCGTGACGGACTTCGACTACGAGTTTCAGCTCGCGGGCATGAACCGCAGCCTCATGCCCGATGTGGAGACGGTCTTTCTTACGCCGAGCACGGCTTACCAATTCATCTCCAGTACCCTGGTGCGCGAGATCGCCACGCTCGGCGGTGAGGCCGAGAAGTTCGTCGATCCTCTGGTGGCGACGCGTCTGCAGGAAAAGATCCGGAGCTCGGCTCGCACCTGAGTCCGTCGACGAAGCATCCTGTTGCAAAACCGCGGCCTGCTTGTCACCGGCCTGCCATGCCTGCGTCGCATAATTGACGCATGACCGAACTGATCCTGATCCGCCACGGCGAGACCGACTGGAACCGCGAGCTGCGTTTCCAGGGGCAGCTCGACGTGCCGCTTAACGCGATCGGCCTGGAGCAGGCACGCCGCGTGGCCGACCGCCTGGCCTTGCAGCCCGTGCATGCACTGGTTAGCAGTGACCTGCAGCGGGCCCTGCAGACGGCGCAGGCTCTGGCGCAGCGTGCCGGTTACGCTGCGCCCTTGTCCGAGTCCGGCTTGCGCGAGCAGCACTTCGGCATGGCCGAAGGCCTGCGGGCGCCCGACATCCAGGCCCGGCACCCCCAGGCCTGGGCGCAATGGGTGCGTTTCGACGAGCACTACGCTTTTGACGGCGGCGAATGCACCCGCGACTTTCATGTCCGTGTGCTGGGCGTCTTGCGCGCCCTGGCGCAGCGCCATGCGGGGCAGACCCTGGCCGTGGTCACCCACGGGGGGGTGCTCGACATGGTCTACCGCAGCGCACTCGGCCTTTCATTGTCGGGCCCGCGCGTGAGCGAGATTCCCAATGCCGGCATCAACCGCGTGCGCCTGCAGGGCGAGGCCATCGAGATCCTGGACTGGGCCGACACCCGGCATCTGGCCGATCTGCCGCCACAGCCGGTCTATGATCAGCAGCGCTTGGCCCGTGAGCGCGAGGCCGCGGCTCAGGCGGCCGATAGCGCCTGAGGACCCCGTGGTCTTCGGACAGGGCGGATAATCGGGGCACCATGGCCCTGATGATCACCGACGAATGCATCAACTGTGATGTCTGCGAGCCCGAGTGCCCCAACCAGGCGATCTACCTCGGGCCGGAGATCTATGAGATTGACCCGGCGCGTTGTACCGAGTGCGTGGGCCATTTCGACCAGCCCCAGTGCGTGCAGGTCTGTCCCGTGGCCTGCATCCCCGTGAATCCGCAGCACACGGAAAGCCGCGAGACGCTGTGGCAGAAGTACCAGCGCCTTCAGGCCGAAGCTGAGGCCGCGGGCAAACCCGCGGCGGCCTGAGGCTGCTGCCCCGGACTTATTTCTTCTCTGGAGCCCGGTAGGCCCGGACCTTCTCCTGGCTGTTCATTTGCTTGGCCGCCGACTTCTGGGCTGCCTTGTCGGCGTCGCGCTGGGCCTTGTCCGCCCGCTCGGTCTCACGCTGGACGGCCGCTTCTTCCTTCATTCGCGTCTTCTCCAGGTTGTCGCCGGCGCGCTTTTCCTGCTTGACGCCTGCTTCGTGCGCCTTGCGCTGTTCTGGCGTGCGACTGTCGGTCGCATCGACGGTATTGCCGCCGGGGCAGGGCGTCTGGCTGTAGCTGCTGCCACAGCGGTAGACGGTCTGGGCGTACAGGCCCTGGGTCGCCAGCAGCAGCGCGGCGACGACGAGGTGTGACAGCGTTTTCATGCAGGCTCTCCTTCCTTGGGCGGCAGATCGGCCGGCCGCGGCGGCTTGGGCCGCGGTGGTTTGCTGGTGTGGATCAGCATCATGGCTTTTTCCATGTCGCCGGCCAGCAGGTCGGGCAGGGCCTTGATGGAGCGCGTGATGCAGTCCTCAATGGCCGTGCGGTGCTCGGGCGAGGGTTTCTTGAGCACCCAGTTCACGACTTCGGCTTTCACGCCGGGATGGCCCACGCCGATGCGCAGGCGCCAGTAGTCGTCGGTGCCGAGCTGGGCGTGGATGTCGCGCAGGCCGTTGTGGCCGGCATGGCTGCCGCCGAGCTTGAGCTTGACCTGGCCCGGCACGATGTCGAGTTCGTCGTGCGC